>NZ_JBEZLA010000047.1:0-64156 GCF_040651925.1 Streptomyces sp. NPDC048349
CCCGTACTGGACGTACTTGGGCTTTCGGCCGGTGCGGCGAGAGTGCGTGCCGGGCACCGCGACGCCGCGGACCTCCGTCAGACACCCCCTAGGCCAGCGCACGCGCCAGGGCTTCGTCCAGCGCCCGGGCCGTGCCCTCGACGTCGAGGTGCGAGTTGTCGATGATCGGCAGGCCGGAGCCGTACCAGCCGGCCATCCGGCCGTGGATGCGCGCGACCTCCTCGTCGGAGAGCCGGCGGTTGCCGGAGCGGGCCGCATTGCGCTCCAGGACGATCTCCAGGCCGGGCAGCAGCACCACGGGCAGCAGGGCGGGGCCCACGTGCCGCTTCCAGCCGCCCAGGCCGACCACCGGCCGGTCCGGGAAGACGGCGTCGTCGAGGATGCAGGAGATCCCGTTGGCCAGGTAGTTGCGGGCGGCGAATCCGCAGGTGCGGCGGGCGAGGCGGTACTGGGCCTCGGAGTGCTCGTTCCAGCCCGCCTGCGGGTCCGCGAAGCCCGAGCAGACCCATTCCCGGACGTCGTCCAGGCTGACGTGGGCGGTGGGCACGGGCCGGGTGCTCGCCCAGTGCCGGGCCACGGTGGTCTTGCCCGCCCCGGCCGGGCCGATCAGCAGCACGGCCAGGACGGCCCCTCCGGTGCCCGGCACCGCGGGCGGCAGCGGGATGTGGCCGGTGGCCTCCGGTACGGGCGGCAGGCCCATCGGGGGCACCGGGTGCGGCGGTGGCGGAGGCGGGGTCCCCGGCCAGCCCTGCGCAGGGGGTATCGGCGGCTGCGGCGGCGCTGCCGGGTGCTGTCCCGACTGCACCCAGCCCCCGCCCCCGCTCCCCACTCCTTGCTGCATCCGGTGCAACTCCGTCTCGTTCCGGCGACTGATGCGAGAACGTTATATGACCCCGGAGACCTCGTCCGCCAGCGCCCGCAGCGCCAGCCTGTACGACCCGATGCCGAAGCCCGCGACGGTCCCGGTGGCCACGGAGGCGATGACCGAGGTGTGCCGGAACTCCTCGCGCGCGTACGGGTTCGAGATGTGCACCTCGATCAGCGGCGCGGTGCGCTGCGCCGCCGCGTCCCGCATGGCGTACGAGTAGTGCGTGAAGGCGCCCGGGTTGATGACCACGGGGATCTTCCCGTCGGCCGCCTCGTGCAGCCAGCGCACGATCTGCCCCTCGTCGTTGGTCTCGCGGACCTCGACGTCGAAGCCGAGCTCCGCGCCCAGCGTGCGGCAGCTCTCCACCAGGCCCGCGTACGAGGTGGCCCCGTACACGTCCGGCTCGCGCGAGCCGAGCCGGCCCAGGTTCGGGCCGTTCAGCACGAGCACGCGGCGGCTCACGCGGAGACCTCGCCGTAGGCGGCGATCAGGTGCGCCGGGTCCGGGCCCTCCAGCACGGTGGGCTTGCCCAGTCCGTCGAGGACGACGAAGCGCAGCAGGTTGCCGCGGGACTTCTTGTCGACCTGCATGGTCTGCAGCAGCTTGGGCCACTGGTCGCCGCGGTAGCTCAGCGGCAGGCCGACCGAGGCGAGCACCGAGCGGTGCCGGTCGGCGGTCGCGTCGTCGAGGCGGCCCGCGAGCCGGCCCAGTTCGGCCGCGAAGACCATGCCGACGGAGACGGCCGCGCCGTGGCGCCACTTGTAGCGCTCGTTCTTCTCGATGGCGTGCGCGAGGGTGTGGCCGTAGTTGAGGAACTCCCGCAGCCCGGTCTCCTTGAGGTCGCTGGAGACCACGTCGGCCTTGACCTGGATCGAGCGCACGATCAGCTCGGTGGTGTGCGGGCCGGCGGGCGTACGGGCGCCCTGCGGGTCCGCCTCGATCAGGTCGAGGATCACCGGGTCGGAGATGAATCCGGCCTTGATGACCTCGGCGAGGCCGCTGACGTAGTCGTTGACCGGCAGCGAGTCCAGCGCCGCCAGGTCGCACAGCACGCCGGCCGGCGGATGGAAGGAGCCGACGAGGTTCTTGCCCTCGGCCGTGTTGATGCCGGTCTTGCCGCCGACGGCCGCGTCGACCATCGCGAGGACGGTGGTCGGTACGGCGATCCAGCGGACCCCGCGCAGCCAGGTGGCCGCGACGAAGCCCGCGAGGTCGGTGGTGGATCCCCCGCCGACGCCGACGACGACGTCGGTGCGGGTGAAGCCGGACTGGCCCAGCGCCTTCCAGCAGTACGCGGCCACCTCGGCCGTCTTGGCCTCCTCGGCGTTCGGCACCTGGATGGCGACCGCCTCGTAGCCCTGTTCGGCGAGGTCGTAGCGCAGTGCCTCACCGGTCGAGGCCAGGGCCTCGGGGTGGATCACGGCGACCCGCTGGGCCTTGTTGCCGATCATGCTGCCCAGTTCGCCGAGCAGCTGGTGCCCGACCAGCACCTCGTACGCGTCGTGGCCGGCGTCGGCGCCGACCTGGATCCGCGTCACCTGGTCCGTCATACGTCCTTCAACTCCAGAGCGTCGAGGACCGCCTGGGCGACCTCTTCGGGGGTGCGGTCGTCGGTGGCCACCACGACGCGCGCCACTTCGGTGTACAGGGGGCGGCGGGCGTCCATCAGCTCGCGCCACTGGCGGCGCGGGTTGACGGCCAGCAGCGGGCGCGCGGCGCCGAGGCCCGCACGCCGGACGGCCGCCTCGACTTCCATCGACAGGTAGGCGACGGGCAGCCCGGCCAGCAGTGCACGGGTGCCCGGGTCGAGGACGGCGCCGCCGCCGAGGGAGAGGACTCCGGTGTGCTCGGCGACGCCGGCGGCGACCGCCCGGCGTTCCAGCTCACGGAAGTACGGTTCGCCCTCGTCGACGAAGATGTCGGAGATCTCCCGGCCCTGGGCGGCGACGATGTCCGCGTCGGTGTCCCGGTAGCCGACGCCGAGCCGCTCGGCGATCAGCGCGCCCACGGTGGACTTGCCGGACCCGGGGGGCCCGACCAGGACGACGACCGGCCCGCCCGGGGTGCTGGGTCCGCCCGTCACCGGATCTGCAGGTGGTCGAGGTACCCCTGGACGTTGCGGCGCGTCTCGGGGACGGAGTCGCCGCCGAACTTCTCGACCACGGCGTCGGCCAGCACGAGGGCGACCATGGCCTCGGCCACGATGCCGGCGGCCGGGACGGCGCACACGTCGGAGCGCTGGTGGTGGGCCACCGCCGCCTCGCCCGTCGCCACGTCCACGGTCGCCAGCGCCCGCGGCACGGTCGCGATGGGCTTCATCGCGGCCCGTACGCGCAGCAGTTCGCCGGTGGTCAGACCGCCCTCGGTGCCGCCGGAGCGGCCGGACGTGCGCTTGATGCCCTCGGGGGTGGAGACGATCTCGTCGTGCGCCTGGGAGCCGGGCACGCGGGCCAGCTCGAAGCCGTCGCCGACCTCGACGCCCTTGATGGCCTGGATGCCCATGAGCGCGGCGGCGAGACGGGCGTCGAGACGGCGGTCCCAGTGCACGTGCGAGCCGAGGCCGACCGGGACCCCGTACGCGAGCACCTCGACGACGCCGCCGAGCGTGTCGCCGTCCTTGTGCGCCTGGTCGATCTCCGCGACCATCGCCTTGCTCGCGTCGGCGTCGAGGCAGCGCACCGGGTCGGCGTCGAGCTTGTCGACGTCGGCGGGGGTCGGGTAGACGCCGTAGGGTGCCTTGGCCGCGGCCAGCTCCACCACGTGCGAGACGATCTCGATGCCCGCGACCTCCTTGATGAAGGAGCGGGCGACGGCTCCGAGGGCGACGCGGGCGGCGGTCTCACGGGCGCTGGCGCGCTCCAGGATCGGCCGGGCCTCGTCGAAGCCGTACTTCTGCATGCCCGCGAGGTCGGCGTGGCCGGGGCGGGGGCGGGTCAGCGGCGCGTTGCGGCCGGTGTCCTTGAGCAGCGAGGGGTCGACCGGGTCGGCCGACATGACCGTCTCCCACTTGGGCCACTCGGTGTTGCCGATCATGATCGCGACCGGACCGCCCTGGGACAGTCCGTGGCGGACGCCGCCGAGGAAGGTGATCTCGTCCTGCTCGAACTTCATGCGGGCACCGCGGCCATAGCCGAGCCGGCGCCTCGCCAGGTGGTCGGCCACCAGCTCGGTGGTGACCGGGACGCCGGCGGGAAGACCCTCCAGCGTCGCGACCAGTGCCGGTCCGTGCGACTCTCCTGCGGTCAGCCAACGCAACCTGCTCAACGATGCTCCTCATGCTCGCGCCTGGTACAGCTCGGCGCGCCCCGGTGCGCGGCCCGGACCCGCCTGATCCGATCCTCCCATGTCCGGGCGCCCACACCTGCCTCGAGTCCAGCTATCGGACGGCTTGTCCGCCGGCTGACCGTCAGCTGACCGGCGGCTGACCCTAACGGGCGGCGAGGGCCCGCTCTCCCGCGGCGCGTATGGCGGCGAGCGGCCCCCGGTCGCGCCCCGTCATCTGCTCGACCTGGAGCACGGCCTGGTGGACCAGCAGGTCCAGGCCTCCGATGACCGTGCCGCCCTGCTGGGACCAGGAGGCCGCGAGGGCGGTCGGCCAAGGGTCGTAGAGGACGTCGAACAGGGTGCCCGGTGCGTCGGGCACGGCGGTGGCCAGGTCGTCGGTGGCCCCGGCCGGGGTCGTCGCGATGACCAGCGGCGCGGTCAGCGCACCGGCCGCCTCCGCCCAGTCGGCCGTACGGACGGGGACACCGAGCCGCTCGCCCCACTGGCGCATCTCGTCGGCGCGGGCCCGCGAGCGCACGTACGCCGTGACCTCGCCGGTGCAGATCCGCGAGAGGGCGGCCAGCGCCGAGGAGGCGGTGGCCCCGGCGCCGAGGATGGCGGCGGACGGCACCTTCTCGATGCCGCGCTCGTGCAGCGCGGCGACGATGCCGGGGATGTCGGTGTTGTCGCCGAGCCGGCGGCCGTCCCGCGTGAAGACGACCGTGTTGACCGCCTCCACCGAGGCGGCGGTGTCGCTGATGCCGTCGAGCAGCGGGATGACCGCCCGCTTCAGCGGCATCGTCAGGGACAGGCCGGCCCACTCCGGGCCCAGCCCGGCGATGAACCCGGGCAGCGCGGCCTCGTCGACCTCGAAGCGGTCGTACGACCAGTCGGCGAGGCCGAGCTCCCGGTAGGCGGCGCGGTGCAGCACCGGTGAGAGGGAGTGCTCGATGGGCGAACCCAGCACCGCGGCCCTTATGCGTGACATGCCTACCTACCCGCCGTTTTTCTGCGCTTGCCGTTCGTTGAACTCCGCGACCAGTTTCTCGTGCTCGGCGAAGGTCTTGGTGAAGGTGGTCTTGTTCCCGTCGACGGACACGAAGAACATCCAGCCGCCCTTGTCGGGGTTGAGCGTGGCGTTCACGGCGTCGTCGCCGGGGTTGCCGATCGGGCCCGGGGGCAGGCCCTTGTAGAAGTACGTGTTGTAGGCGTGGTCGAGCGTCCTCGCCTCCGTCCGGGAGACGTTGATGTTGCTCGTGCCCTTGAGGTAGTTGATCGTCGAGTCGAACTCGAGCTTCTGGTTCGTGACGTCGTTCGTCTTCTTCAGACGGTTGTAGATGACCTCGGACATCTTGGTGAAGTCGTCGTGGTTCATGCCTTCGGCGTTGAGCAGGCTCGCGACCGTGACCACCTGGAGCGGGTTGTCCAGGCCGAGCTCCTTGGCCTTGCCC
This sequence comes from Streptomyces sp. NPDC048349, assembly GCF_040651925.1. Taxonomy (NCBI): domain Bacteria; kingdom Bacillati; phylum Actinomycetota; class Actinomycetes; order Kitasatosporales; family Streptomycetaceae; genus Streptomyces; species Streptomyces sp. NPDC048349. Next base: position 5,584 of record NZ_JBEZLA010000047.1, read on the forward strand.
TCGATGCCGAGCGCGGCGTACTTCTCGGTCGCGTTCTTGACCATCTGCTTGAGGACGGAATCGGGCGTGCTGTCCTTCTTGAGGTCGTAGCGCGCCGGGTACAGGAACCCTTCCAGCGGGTCCATGATCTTCGGGTTGCTGTTCGCCCAGGCCGGCAGGCCGAGGTTCTTCGCCTCCCGCTTGGCCAGTTCCTGGGTGGTGCCCTCCTGCTTGCCCAGCCGCTTGTCGATCGCCTTGTAGACGTCGACGTTGCGCATGCCCTCGGGGACGGTGATCACGTTCAGCTTGGTGGGGTCCGTCATGAACTCCACGGCGGACGCGGCCGACATCCGCTTCTTCAACGGGTAGACGCCCGCCTGGATGGACTTCCCCTTCTCGTTCGCGCCGGCGGCCTGGGTGAAGGCCTCCACGCTCGCGACGACACCGAGCTTCTTCAGGATCCGGCCCATTTCGGCCAGCGAGGCGCCCTTGGGGATCTCGACGTCGACGGACTCGTCGGTGCCCTCGCCCACGTAGTCCGCGGCCGTGGCGAACCTGTCCTTGATGGCGTTGTAGCCGTAGTAGCCGCCACCGCCGAGCAGACCCACGATCACCAGACTGGAGATCAGGCAGGCGGCGCCGCTGCGCCGCTTGGGTTCGCCGCCCTTCGAGCGGCCGCCCCGGCGGCCGCCGCCGGCCGGCTCCTCGCCGTCTCCGTCGCGGCCCCCGCCCGCGAGGAGCGCGCCGTCGGACTCGTCCTCCTGCTCGGCCGGCTCCGGCTCCAGGTGGCGCCGGCCCGGGGGCTGCGGCGGCGGGTAGGCCTCGGCCGTCGCATACAGGTCGGGGGCCTCGCCGGGGTAGCCGGCGACGGCCTGCTGGGCGTAGGGGTCCGCGCCCGCGTACGGGTCGGCCGGCGCGGGGACGGCGTACTGGCCCTGGCCGGTGTCCCAGCCCTGGGAGTCGTACACCGGCTGCTGGGGCGCCTGCGGGACCTGCGGAGCATAGGCCTGCTCCTGCGGGTACTGCTGGTACTGCCCCTGCTGCGCGTACGGCTGCTGCTCGTACTGCGGCTGCTGCTCGTACTGCTGCTGCTCGTACCGCTGCTGCTCGTACTGCGGCTGCTGCATGTACTGCTGCTGCTCGGGGTACTGCTGCTGGTACTGCTGTTCCTGCGGGTACCCCTGATGCGGATCGGCGTACGGCGCCTGGCCCTGCTGGGTCTGGTGCCCGGTCCACCCCTGGTCCCCGTACAGGGGGTCCTCGGGGTGCCACGGTTCGGGGCCACGGCCCCGGCCATACTCAGTCATCGGTCCCCTAGAGCCGCGAGACGAAAGCGACGGCTGTTCGAATGCCGCCTCATCGCGCGGAACGTTACCGTATCGCGATCAGACAACCACTTCGACGCACTCGCCGGGCGGATTACCTGATACCCGTTCGGTCTCAAGAGCGTTCTGAAGGATCACCACAGCGGCCGCCTGGTCGATGACCGATCTGCCCTTCTTGGCGTTCCTGCCGGAGGCCCGCAGGCCCTGGGCGGCGGTGACCGTGGTCATCCGCTCGTCCACCAGACGGACCGTCACCGGCTTGATGCCCTTGGCCAGTTCGTTCGCGAAGGCGCGCACCTTGGCCGCGGCCGGCCCCTCCCGCCCGCTGAGCGAGCGGGGCAGACCGACCACGACCTCGAGGGGCTCGTACTCCTCGACGAGCTGCCGCAGCCGCCGGTGGGCGAACGGGACGTCCCGGCCCGGAACGGTTTCCACCGGAGTGGCCAGGACCCCGTCGGGGTCGCACGAGGCGACCCCGATCCGGGCGTCCCCCACATCGATCGCCAGTCGGCGGCCGCGGCGCAGGGTCATCGTCAGGCCGTCTCTACGACGAGACGCTCGACGGCGCTGATGGCCTCCGGGACGGCGTCCGGGTTCTGGCCGCCGCCCTGGGCGACGTCCGGCTTGCCGCCACCGCCGCCGCCGAGGGTCTTGGCCGCCGTGCGGACCAGGTCGCCGGCCTTGAGACCGCGCTCGCGTGCGGCCTCGTTGGTGGCGATGACGGTCAGCGGGCGGCCGCCCGCGACGGTGAAGAGCGCGACCACGGCCGGGCGGTCGCCCGGGATGCGGCCGCGGACGTCGAGGACCAGCTTGCGCAGGTCGTCGGCACCGGTACCCTCCGGCACCTGGCCGACGACGAGGGCGACGCCGTGGATGTCCTGGGCGTTCTGGGCGAGCCCGGCGGCGGCCTGCAGGACCTTCTCCGCGCGGAACTTCTCGATCTCCTTCTCGGCGTCCTTCAGCTTGCCGAGCATGGAGGCGATCTTCTCCGGCAGCTCCTCCGGACGGCCCTTGACCAGCTCCTGGAGCTGGGCGACGACCGTGTGCTCCTTGGCGAGGAAGTTGTACGCGTCCACGCCCACCAGGGCCTCGACGCGGCGCACGCCGGAGCCGATGGAGGACTCGCCGAGCAGCTTCACCAGACCCAGCTGGGCGGTGTTGCCGACGTGCGTGCCGCCGCACAGCTCCTTGGAGAAGTCGCCGATGGTGACGACGCGCACGCGCTCGCCGTACTTCTCGCCGAACTCGGCGATGGCGCCCTGCTTCTTCGCCTCGTCGATGCTCATGATCTCGGCGGTGACGTCGAGCTCGCGCGAGAGCACGTCGTTGATCTTCTGCTCGACGTCGGTGAGGACGGTGCCGGGGACGGCGTTCGGCGAACCGAAGTCGAAGCGGAAGCGGCCCGGCGAGTTCTCGGAACCGGCCTGGGCGGCCGTCGGGCCCAGGGCGTCGCGCAGCGCCTGGTGCGTCAGGTGCGTGGCGGAGTGGGCTCGGGCGATGGCCCGGCGCCGGTGGACGTCGATGGCGGCGTACGCGGAGGCGCCCACCGTCACCTCGCCGACCTGGACGGAGCCCTTGTGCACGGAGACGCCCGGGACGGGCTGCTGCACGTCGCGGACGACGATGACGGCGCCCGAGTCGAGCTTGATGCGGCCCTGGTCGGCGAGCTGGCCGCCGCCCTCGGCGTAGAAGGGGGTGCGGTCGAGGACGACCTCGACCTCGTCGCCCTCGGAGGCGGCGGGGGCGGAGACGCCGTTGACCAGCAGGCCGACGATGGTGGACTCGCCCTGCGTGGTGGCGTAGCCGGTGAACTCGGTGGCGCCGGCGCTGTCGGCGATCTCGCGGTACGAGGAGACGTCGGCGTGGCCGGTCTTCTTGGCCTTGGCGTCGGCCTTGGCCCGGTCGCGCTGCTCCTGCATGAGCCGGCGGAAGCCCTGCTCGTCCACCGAGAGGCCCTGCTCGGCGGCCATCTCCAGGGTGAGGTCGATCGGGAAGCCCCAGGTGTCGTGGAGCAGGAACGCCTTGTCGCCGGACAGGACCGTGCCGCCGGCGGCCTTGGTCTCGGTCACGGCGGTGTCGAGGATGTTCGTCCCGCCCTTGACGGCCTTGAGGAAGGCGGCCTCTTCGGCGAGCGCGACGGTCTCGATGCGCTTGCGGTCGGTGACGAGCTCCGGGTACTGCTGCCCCATCGTGTCGATGACGACGTCGACGAGGTCCTGGACGACCGGACCCGTGGCACCCATGAGGCGCATGTTGCGGATGGCGCGGCGCATGATGCGGCGCAGCACGTAGCCGCGGCCCTCGTTGCCGGGGGTGACGCCGTCGCCGATGAGCATGACGGAGGTGCGGATGTGGTCGGCGACCACGCGCATGGATACGTCGGTGTCCTGGGCGGCCCCGTACCGGACGCCGGTCAGCTCGGTGGCCTTGTCCATGACCACGCGCAGGGTGTCGGTCTCGTACATGTTCTGCACGCCCTGCAGGATCATGGCGAGGCGCTCGAGGCCGAGACCGGTGTCGATGTTCTTCGACGGCAGGTCGCCGAGGATCGGGAAGTCCTCCTTCCCGTCGCCGGCGCCGCGCTCGTACTGCATGAAGACCAGGTTCCAGATCTCCACGTAGCGCTCGTCGTTGACGGCCGGGCCGCCCTCGACGCCGAACTCCGGGCCGCGGTCGTAGTTGATCTCCGAGCACGGGCCGCAGGGGCCGGGGACGCCCATGGACCAGAAGTTGTCCTTCTTGCCCAGGCGCTGGATGCGCTCGGAGGGGACGCCGATGACGTCGCGCCAGATCGCCTCGGCCTCGTCGTCGTCGAGGTAGACGGTGATCCAGAGCTTCTCGGGCTCGAGGCCGTAGCCGCCGTCCGCCACGGAGCTGGTGAGCAGCTCCCAGGCGTACTTGATGGCGCCTTCCTTGAAGTAGTCGCCGAAGGAGAAGTTGCCGCACATCTGGAAGAACGTGCCGTGGCGGGTGGTCTTGCCGACCTCTTCGATGTCCGGCGTGCGGACGCACTTCTGCACGCTGGTGGCGCGGGGGGCCGGGGGCTTGGTCTCACCGAGGAAGTACGGCTTGAAGGGGACCATGCCCGCGTTGACCAGCAGCAGAGTCGGGTCGTCCGCGATGAGCGACGCCGAAGGGACAACGGCGTGACCGCGCTCCTCGAAGAAGCTCAGCCAGCGGCGGCGGATTTCAGCCGACTCCATCAGTGGTCCTCATTCCGGTTGTACGTAACCGCCGAGCGGTTCGATCGGTGGGTGGTCTTGTCGTGCTCGATGGCCCGCAGCCGCCGGGGCCCGGGGAGGGCGGTGACGTTGTCGGGCCGGTCGGGGTCGCTGTTCAGCCCCAGTGCATCGTTCAGCTCGTCCTCGCGCTGCGTCATTCCCGCCTTGACGTCGAGGGCGAAGTCCTTGAGGCGGTGGCCCGCCTCCACGGCCTTGTCCGCGGCCTGGGCGGCAAGGCTCTCCGGCGTCAGCTTCTTGAGCTGGCGGTTGACCTTGGTGGTGGCCCACACGCCGGCGGCGGCGCCTGCGGTGAACCAGAAGGCTCGGCGGAACATCGGCAGTCTCAGCCCTTCTGCTTCCGGCGGCGGGCCGCCGGCACGGTACGGCCGACGATCACGGATCGCCTGGTGGTCTTCGCGGGCGCCTCGTCGGTGCGGCCCAGCGCCCGGCGGACGCCGTAGCCGAAGGCCGCCACCTTGACCAGCGGTCCCCCGAAGGTGGAGGCCACCGTGGAGGACAGCGCGGAGGCGTTGGAGGTGACCTCCTGGACGTCGCTCGCGATGGCGTCGACCCGGTCCAGCTGGGTGCGTGCGGAGCGGACGGTCGTGGAGGCGTCCGCCAGCAGCGGGACGGCCTGCTCGGTCACGTCGGCCACCAGCTTGGTCGTCGCCTTGAGCACCTGCGCCAGCCTCGCCAGCGCCACGGCGAGGAAGGAGACCAGGATGGCCCAGAAGACGGCCACGAGGATCCCGGCCACCTCTCCACCGGACACGTTGCACCGCTCCCTGGCTAGAAAATCTACGGAGAAAAGTCTCCCCCGACCCTATCGCGCCGGAGATCCGCCGCCGTACCCGAATTCCGGGTCGACCCCGCCCGTCTTGTACGCAGCGCGTCCGGACCAGTACCCTCCGTGTCCCATGCGACAGCGGACCTACGGCAATCTTCCCTCGGAGCTGAGCGGCTTCGTCGGGCGGGGTGCCGAACTCGCCGAGGTGGGGCGGCTCCTGGAGTCCTCACGGCTGGTGACGGTGACCGGGACGGGCGGGGTCGGCAAGTCCCGGCTGGTGCTCGCCGCGGCCCGCGCACGGCAGGACGCGGCGCGGGCAGACACGGCGCGGGCAGACGCGGCGCGGGCAGACGCGGCGGGCGAGGACGGGCAGGACGCACGGGCGGCCGGGGCCCGGGCGGAAACGGCGCAGGAACGCTACTTCGACGGGGTGTGGCTGGTCGAACTGGCGACCGTACGGGATCCGGCGCTGCTGGAGCTGACCGTCACGGAAGCCCTCGGACTGACCGACCACACCACCCGGCCGCCCCGGACCGTCCTGGCCGAGCACCTGGCCGGGCGGCGGCTGCTGCTGGTCCTCGACGGCTTCGAGCAGCTGGTCGACGAGACCGCCGGGCTGGTACGGGAGCTGTTGCGCGGCTCCCCCGGCCTGCGGGTGCTCGCGGCGGGCCGGCGGCCGCTGTCCCTGGACGGGGAGCTGGTCTTCCCGCTGGCCCCGCCGGACCAGGACGAGGCGCTGACCCTGCTCGCGGCCCGGGCCCGGGCCGCCGATCCGGCCTTCGCGGTGACCGGGGCGAACCGCGCCGACCTGACCGAGCTCTGCGTGCGCCTCGACGGGATCCCGCTCGCCCTGGAGCTGGCGGCGGGCCGGCTGCGGACCCTGTCCCCCGCGCAGGTCCTGGCCCGCCTCGAGGACCGCTTCGCCCTGCTGACGGGAGGCTCGCGCGGCGCGCTCCCCCGGCACCGGGCGCTGCGTACGGCGATCGGCTGGAGCCACGAGCTGTGCACGGCCGCGGAGCGGCTGCTGTGGGCGCGGCTGTCGGTCTTCGCCGGGCCGTTCGACCTCGACGCCGTGGAATACGTGTGTGCGGGTCCGGACCTGCCGGTGGACAGTGTCCTCGACCTGGTCGGGGAGCTCCTCGCGCAGTCCCTCCTGTTCCGGGAGGAGACGGCGGCCGGAGTGCGCTACCGGATGCTGGAGACCGTACGGATGTACGGGGCGGGCTGGCTGGAGTCCATGGGTGACGCGGAGCGGCTGCGCCGGCGGCACCGCGACTGGTACGTCGGCTTGGCGACCTGGTGCGAGCTTGACTGGTTCAGCCCGCGGCAGGTGGAGGTGGCGGCGCTGGTGGAGACGGAGCTGCCGAACCTGCGCCTCGCCCTGGAGTGCTCGCTGGACGACCCGGACGAGCTCCACCTGGGCCAGTACCTGGCGGGGACCCTGTGGTTCTACTGGGCGGGCTGCGGCCGGCTCACCGAGGGACGCCACTGGCTGGAGCGGGCCCTGGAGGACACGGACCAGCCGGCGGAGTACGAGAGCTCACGGCTGAAGGCGCTGTGGGTGCTCGGGTACGTCGCCGCCCTCCAGGGCGACGCGGTGGCCTCCATGAGCGCGCTGTACGAGTGCCGGGACGCGGCGGCGCGCAGCGGGAACCCGGTGGCGGCGGCGTACGCGGTGCACCGGCTGGGCTGCCTGGCGCTGGTCTCCGACGACATGGTGCGGGCCGGCGAGCTGCTGGGGCAGGCGCTGGAGCGGTACCGGGACGCCGGGGAGCTCAACAGCAACGTGCTGATGTGCCAGGTGGAGCTGGCGATGGCACTGGTCTTCCAGGGGGAGCCGGCCGGGGCGCTCTCGCTGTGCCGGGAGGTCCGGGAGATCTGCGAGGAGCGCGGGGAGCGCTGGACGAAGGCGTACGCCCTGTACGTCCTCGCGTACGCGGCGCTGGACGCGGGGGCGGCGGACGAGGCCCGGCAGCTGCTGACCGAGTGCGTGGCGATCAACCACGCCTTCCACGACCTGGTGGGGCTGGTCCTGGCCTTGGAGCTGCTCGCGCTGGTCGCGGTCGCGCAGGGCGATCCGGCGGAGGCGGCGGTGCTCCAGGGCGCGGCGGAGCCGATGTGGGGTGGGGTGGGCCTGCAGCTGTTCGGCTCGGGGTACTTCAACGCGCCGCGGCTGATGTGCCAGGAGCGGGCGGGCGAGCTGCTGGGAGCCGAGCGCTATGCGGCGTACGCGGCGGAGGGGCGGGCGCTGAGCCGGGAGGCCGTGGTCGTACGGGCGCAGCGCGGGCCGGAGGGTCCCGAGGACGGAAAAACCCGCCGCCCCCGGAGGGGACGGCGGGTTTCCACCAGCCTGTGAGGGCTACGCCTGCATCAGCGGGCGTAGTACTCGACGACCAGCTGCTCGTCGCAGATGACCGGGATTTCCTTGCGGTTCGGGTCGCGGTCCAGGCGGAAGGCCAGGGCCTTCAGGTTGACCTGCAGGTAGCGCGGGGTCTCGCCCTCGCCTGCGTAACCACCCTCACGGGCAACCTGGAACGGAACCTTCTCGCGGCTGCGCTCGCGCACGGTGATGACGTCGTCCGGGCGGACACGGAACGACGGCTTGTCGACCTTGGCGCCGTTGACCTCGATGTGGCCGTGAACGACCATCTGGCGGGCCTGGTAGATGGTGCGGGCGATGCCCGAACGCAGGACCAGGGCGTCGAGACGACGCTCGAGCTCGACGACCAGCGCCTCGCCCGTCTTGCCCTCGGCCTTCTTGGCGCGGTCGTACGCGCGGGCCATCTGACGCTCAGAGATGTCGTACTGAGCGCGCAGACGCTGCTTCTCGAGCAGACGGACCTTGTAGTCCGAGTTCTGCTTGCGGCCACGGCCGTGCTCGCCCGGCGGGTAGGGGCGGGCCTCGAAGTACTTGACGGCCTTCGGGGTCAGTGCAATGCCGAGGGCACGCGACTTCTTGACCTTGGGTCGCTTCTGGTTCACGGGGAACCTACCTCCATGTAAGTTAGGTGAGGCTTACCTTATCGAGGAGGACGTAATGTCTCGACCACATGGGATCCCCCTGCCCAGTGCGCACCGAAGTTCGGATTCCAACACAACGGAATCCGCTTTCGACGACGATAAGCAAGGTCAGCCGCGTCCCAGGGAAGGCGTTCGGCAGCTCACCGGAGCCGAACGCGTACGAACCCTCGTAGAGTCCAACGCCTCAGTATCCCTCACGCTGCCGGGTGCTCGTGACAGTCACGGGCCCGACGACTTCGGGACGGGGATGCCGGCCGCACGGACCGTCACCCCGGACGGGGACGTGATTCTCCTTGTTTCCGCGGAGTCCGCGGCTGCCAGGGCAGCCGCTCACGCCCAGGACGACGACCTCCCCGCCGTGATCGAGATCACGGACGTGGCGCCGGTGTCCGTGCCCCATCGTATCCGAGGCCGCGCGTGGCTGGCCGGCTGGCTGACGGCGGTACGCGGGACCGACCGCGCGGCCTGCGCGGCGCTGCTCGCGGAGCGCCGGCCGGTGGGCGAGCTGCTGGGTCTGGCCGAGGGCCGCTGGACGCTGCTGCGCCTGGAGGTCGGCGAGATCTCGGTCGACGACCTGTGGGGCGCGGAGCACGTGGACCCCGAGGAGCTGGCCGCGGCCGAGCCGGACCCGATGGTCGCGCACGAGACGGAGCTCCTCCAGCACCTGTACGCAGCCCACGGCGACCGCATCGGCGAGCTGTGCGGGCTGCTCGGCCCCCGCGAGGCCGACGGCCTCGGGGCCGTCCCGCTCGCGCTGGACCGGCTGGGCCTGCGCGTCCGCTTCAGCGGCGGCGCGGCCGGCTCCTTCGACGCCCGCTTCGACTTCCCCGAACCGGTGGCGGACATCTGCGGACTGCGCCGCGCGATGCACACGCTGTTCACAGCGGCGGGCCACTAGGCAGATCCAGCCTCGTCGGCGTTTGAGGCGCGGGGTCTGGGGCGGAGCCCCAGGAGCCCGGGCGCAGCCCGGGGGCGCTTGCGCGGCGGCGCCGCAGGTCAGGACCCGGCACCCCGCAGCCGCTCGCGGACCTTCTCCACCACGTCCGCGTACCGCGCCTCCGCGCCGTAGCGCGTCGGTTCGTAGTACCGCTTCCCGTGGATCTCGTCCGGCGCGTACTGCTGGGCCGCGATGCCGCCCGGCACGTCGTGCGGGTACACGTACCCCACCGCGTGCCCCAGCTTCGCCGCGCCCTTGTAGTGCCCGTCCCTCAGGTGCGCCGGTACGGAACCCGCCAGCCCGGCCCGTACGTCGGCCAGCGCGGCCCCGATCGCGGTCGTCGCGGTGTTCGACTTCGGGGCCAGGGCCAGGGCGATCGTGGCGTGCGAGAGGGTCAGGGCCGCCTCCGGGAAGCCGATCATCGCCACCGCCTGGGCCGCGGCCACCGCGAGCGGCAGGGCCGTCGGGTCCGCCAGGCCGATGTCCTCGCTCGCCGAGATCATCAGGCGTCGCGCGATGAAACGCGGGTCCTCCCCCGCGTCGATCATCCGGGCCAGGTAGTGCAGCGCCGCGTCCACGTCGGAGCCGCGGATCGACTTGATCAGGGCGCTCGCCACGTCGTAGTGCTGGTCGCCGTCCCGGTCGTAGCGGACCGCGGCGCGGTCGACCGCCTCCTCCACCGTCTGGAGGGTGATCTCCTCCTCGCCCTTGGCGAGGGCTGCCCCGGCTCCCGCCTCCAGTGCGGTGAGCGCCCGCCGGGCGTCGCCGCCGGCGATCCGCAGCAGGTGCGCTTCCGCGTCCGCGGGCAGGGTGACCGCCCCGCCCAGGCCGCGCTCCTCCGTCAGCGCCCGCCGCATCAGCGCGCTGAGGTCCCCGTCCGTCAGCGGCTCCAGCGTCAGCAGCAGGGAGCGCGACAGCAGCGGGGAGATGATCGAGAAGTACGGGTTCTCGGTGGTGGCCGCGATCAGCGTCACCCAGCGGTTCTCGACGGCCGGGAGCAGCGAGTCCTGCTGCGCCTTGCTGAAGCGGTGGATCTCGTCGAGGAAGAGGACGGTGTCCTTGCCGTAGCCGCCGGCCGCGCGCTTGGCGCCCTCGATGACCGCGCGCACTTCCTTGACTCCCGCCGTGATGGCGGACAGCTCCACGAACCGCTTCCGGGTGGCCTGGCTGACCACGTAGGCCAGGGTGGTCTTGCCGATGCCCGGCGGGCCCCAGAGGATCACCGAGGAGGCACCGGCCGGGCCGCCGGCCCCCTCCTCGACCAGCCGCCGCAGCGGTGATCCGGGCTTCAGCAGGTGCTGCTGGCCGACGACCTCGTCCAGGGTGCGCGGGCGCATCCGGACGGCCAGCGGAGAGGTCGAGGGGTCCTTCTCCCGGCGGTCTTCGGCAGCGGCGGTGAAGAGGTCTGGTTCCACACCGGAAGCCTATGCGAGGCCACCGACAGACGGCCGCGCCCGGTCAGGAGGTCCAGAAGTCCCACCAGCGCGTGAGGATCAGCATTCCGATGATCCCGATGTGCAGCACGGGCAGCACCCAGGTGAACTCGTCGAGGAAGGCCTTCAGCCAGCCCGGCGCGGGCAGCAGGCCCTGGCGCACGTTGTGGGAGGTGACGTACCAGAACATCAGGATGGTGGCGACCCAGGCCAGGCAGCACCACAGGCAGAGCGAGTTGATGGTGTAGAGCGACTGGTAGGTCAGCCAGGCGCAGAACACGACGCCGAAGAGCGTGCCGGCGTTGAAGGTCAGCCAGTACCAGCGGCGGAAGCGGGCCCCGGCGAGCAGGCTCATGCCCACACAGATCACGATGCCGTAGGCGACCAGTCCGAGCATGGGGTTCGGGAAGCCGAAGACGGCGGCCTGGTCGCTCTTCATGATGTTGCCGCAGGAGACGACCGGGTTCAGGCTGCAGCCGGGGGTGAAGTTCGGGTCCTCGAGCAGCTTGAACTTGTCGATCGTGATCACCCAGGCGGCGAGGAGGCCCGCGGCCCCCGTGATCACCAGCAGCAGGGCCAGCGCCCGGCTGCCCCCGACGGTGTTCCCCGGGGCGGATTGCGCGTCCGTAGCTCGTGTCGTCATACCGCCCGCTCCACATCTGCAAGGTCAACAAGCACCGGCCATTGTGCCGTACGCCGCTGTGAACGGACGGGGCCGGGGAAACATCCCCGGTCCCGTCCGTTCGTCCGCCGCCCCCGCCGTCAGGCGAGGCGCGCCCGGACCGTGTCGACGAGCTCGGCGACGGGCACGGCGGCCTGGTCACCGGACTCCATGTCCTTCAGCTGGACGACACCGTCGGCGAGGTCGCGGTCGCCCGCGACGACCGCGAAGCGCGCGCCGCTGCGGTTCGCGTCCTTCATCGCGCCCTTGAGGCCCTTGCCGCCGTAGGACATGTCGGCCGCGATGCCCGCCTTGCGCAGCTGGGTGACCAGCCCGAACAGGGTCGGCTTGGCCTCGCCCAGCGCCACGGCGAACACCGACGTCGCCGCCGGGATGTCCAGCTCGACGCCCTCGGCCTCGAGCGCCAGGACCGTGCGGTCGACGCCCAGGGCCCAGCCCACGGACGGCAGCGCCGGGCCGCCGATCATCTCGGACAGGCCGTCGTAGCGGCCGCCGCCGCCCACCGCGGACTGGGAGCCCAGGCCGTCGTGGACGAATTCGAAGGTGGTCCGCGTGTAGTAGTCGAGGCCGCGCACCAGCTTCTCGTCGTCCTCGAAGGCGACCCCGGCAGCCGTGATCAGCGCCCGGACCTCCTCGTGGTACGCCTTGCACGCGTCGCACAGGTAGTCGCGCAGCATCGGCGCGCCGACCAGCTGCTTCTGCACGTCGGCCCGCTTGTCGTCGAGCACCCGCAGCGGGTTGATCTCGGCCCGGCGAATGGTCTCCTCGTCCAGGTTGAGTCCGCGCAGGAAGGACTGCAGCGCCTCCCGGTACACCGGGCGGCACTCCTTGTCGCCCAGCGAGTTCAGCAGGATCCGGAAGTTGCGCAGGCCCAGCGAGCGGTACGCCTCGTCGGCCAGGATGATCAGCTCGGCGTCCAGGGCCGGGTCCTCGGCGCCGATGGCCTCGGCACCGACCTGCGAGAAGTGGCGGTAGCGGCCCTTCTGCGGCTTCTCGTAGCGGTAGTACGAGCCCGAGTACCAGAGCTTGACCGGCAGGTTGCCCTTCTTGTGCAGGCTCGCCTCCAGGGCCGCGCGCAGCACGGAGGCCGTGCCCTCGGGGCGCAGGGCGAGCTGGTCACCGCCCTTGGTCTCGAAGGCGTACATCTCCTTGGAGACGATGTCGGTGGACTCGCCGACGCCGCGGGCGAACAGGCCGACGTCCTCGAAGCCGGGGGTCTCGATGTACCCGTAGCCGGAGTTGCGCAGCGGGGCGGAGATGGCCTCGCGCACCGCCAGGTACTTCACGGAGACCGGCGGGATCAGGTCGTACGTGCCCTTGGGGGCCTGAAAAGTAGCCACGAAGCTCTCGTCACATTCCTCGTCGTGGAGCGGCGGTCGGGTCCGCTCGCAGGCCGGCGGCGACTTCCCGCAGGTACGGGTTGGTCGCGCGCTCACGGCCGATGGTGGTCTGGGGACCGTGGCCGGACAGCACCACGGTCGAGTCGTCGAGCGGCAGGCACACGCGGCCCAGCGACTCGAGCATCTCGGCGTGGGAGCCACCGGGCAGGTCGGTGCGTCCGATGGAGCCGGCGAAGAGCAGGTCGCCGGAGAAGAACACGGACGGGATGTCCGAGGCCTCCGGCATCCGGAAGGTCACCGACCCCTTGGTATGCCCCGGCGCGTGCGCCACGGAGAAGTCCATTCCGGCCAGCTTCAGGGCGGCGCCGTCGGTCAGCTCGCGGACGTCGTCCGGCTCGCCCACGGTCAGCTCGCCCATGAGCGGCATCCCGATCGAGCGGCCGAGGGCCTTCTCCGGGTCGCTCATCATGTAGCGGTCCTCGGGGTGGATCCAGGCCGGTACGTCGTGTGCTCCGCACACCGGGACGACCGAGGCCACATGATCGATGTGGCCATGGGTCAGCACGACCGCGACGGGCTTGAGCCGATGCTTCTTCAGCGTCTCCTCGACACCCTGGACGGCCTGGTGGCCCGGGTCGATGATGACGCACTCCTCACCGGCGGCGGGGGCGACCAGGTAACAGTTGGTCCCCCAGGCCCCGGCGGGGAACCCGGCAATCAGCACGTTCGTCCTCAATCGTCGTCCGGCGGGAGGCTGCAGATCGGAATGCTGCTGCTCAGAGCCTACCGGCGCCCCTCATCACACAGCGAACCCATATACGGTACGGCCTTAACCCAGCCCGGACAGCGGTACCAGAGACGCACAAGGAGACGACCCGGTGGTCACGAGCGATCAGCGGCGGCGACAGCTCGCCAGGGAGAAGTACGAGCGCCAGCAGAAGCGCCGGGCCGAGGCCCGGCAGAAGGCGCGCCGCCGGGCGGCGGTGATCGGCGCGGCGGTGGCCGTGGTGATCGCGACGCTGGTCGGCCTCATCGTGGGCGGCGTGTTCGACAAGGACACCAAGGACCAGGCGGCCGACCCGGCCGCCACTCCCTCCGCCACGGCCTCGCCGAAGCAGTCCCCGTCGCCCGAGATGGCCATCGACCAGAAGGCCAAGTACACCTTCGCCCTGAAGACCAGCGCGGGCGACATCAACTTCACGATGGACGCGGCGAAGACCCCGCAGACCGTGAACTCCTTCAAGTCGCTCGCCGACAAGGGCTACTTCGACGACACCAAGTGCCACCGCCTGACCGCGGGCGGGATCTTCGTGCTCCAGTGCGGCGACCCGCAGGGCACGGGCACGGGCGGCCCCGGCTACACCATCCCGGACGAGAACCTGGACGCCCTCGGCAAGCCGAACGAGCAGGGCCAGGTCGTCTACCCGGCGGGCACGGTCGCGATGGCCAACACCGGCCGGCCCGGCTCGGGCGGCAGCCAGTTCTTCCTGGTCTACAAGGACAGCCCGCTGGCGCCCTCGTACACCCCCTTCGGCAAGATCGACGCGGCCGGCATGAAGGTCCTCGAGGAGATCGCCAAGGCGGGTACCGCCGACGGCGGCCAGGACGGGGCCCCGAAGAACGACGTGAAGATCGAGAAGGGCACCGTCACCCAGAACTGACCGCAAGCCGCTGCCCCGGGCCCGGCCGCCCGCTTACCGCCCGTACGTCGATATTCCGTCGTGCGGGATGCGGACAGCCGGCCCGGCGGTCGCCTATGTTGGCGTTGTGCAGGGCGGGCGCGGCCCGCCCCAGGAAACTGTGGACGATGCCCAGGGGGTGAACCCCTCGCAAGGCATCAGGTGGAGGAGGCGCTGTGAGCAGCGACCCGTGGGGCCGAGTCGACGAGACGGGCACCGTGTACGTGCGTACTGCCGATGGCGAGAAGATCGTCGGTTCGTGGCAGGCGGGCACCCCTGAGGAGGCCCTGGCCTATTTCGAGCGCAAGTACGAGGGCCTGGTGGTGGAGATCGGCCTCCTCGAAAAGCGGGTGCGGACCACCGATCTGTCCGCCAAGGACGCGCAGACGGCGATCGACCACTTGCGCACGCAGGTCGACGAGCACCATGCCGTGGGTGACCTCGACGCGCTGCGCGTACGGCTGGACAAGCTGGTCGCGACCGTCGAGTCGCGGCGCGAGGAGCGCAAGGCCCAGAAGGCCAAGCAGACGGACGAGGCCCGCGCGGCCAAGGACGCGCTGGTCGTCGAGGCCGAGGAGCTGGCGCAGAGCGACCAGTGGCGCAGCGCGGGCGAGCGGCTGCGCGCCCTGGTGGACATCTGGAAGGGCCTGCCGCGGCTGGACCGCAAGTCGGACGACGAGCTGTGGCACCGCTTCTCGCACGCCCGCTCCGCGTTCTCCAAGCGCCGCAAGGCGCACTTCGCCTCGCTGGACGCGCAGCGCGAGGACGCCCGCAAGGTCAAGGAGAAGCTGGTCGCCGAGGCCGAGGCGCTGTCGAAGTCGACCGACTGGGGCCCCACGGCCGCCCGCTACCGCGAGCTGATGGCGGACTGGAAGGCGGCGGGCCGGGCGCAGCGCGAGGCCGAGGACGACCTGTGGAACCGTTTCCGCGGCGCGCAGGACGTCTTCTTCGCGGCGCGCAGCGAGGTGTTCGCCGAGCGGGACGCCGAGCAGACCGAGAACCTGAAGCTGAAGGAAGAGCTGGCCGACGAGGCCGAGAAGCTCGTCCCGGTCACCGACCTGAAGGCGGCCCGTGCCGCGTTCCGCTCCCTCAACGAGCGCTGGGAGGCCATCGGCCACGTGCCGCGGGACGCCCGGCCGAAGGTCGAGGGCCGGATGCACGCGGTCGAGCGGGCCATCCAGGAGGCCGAGGAGGGCGAGTGGCGTCGTACGAACCCGGAGGCGCGGGCGCGTGCGGCGGGTCTGACGGGCCAGCTCCAGGCGGCCGTCGACAAGCTGCGTGAGCAGATCGACGCGGCCCGTGCGGCGGGCAACAACGCGAAGGCCGACAAGCTCTCGCGCGAGCTGGAGGGCCGCCAGGCCCTGCTCGACCAGGCGCTGAAGGGCCTGGAGGAGTTCGGCGGCTGACAGCCCGGCTCCCCCGGACGCAGGAGGGCCCCGGTACGCAGATCCGTACCGGGGCCCTCCTGCGCGTGCGCGGCTACGGCCTGCGGGCCGAGGTCACGCGGTAGACGTCGTACACGCCCTCCACGCCCCGCACGGCCTTCAGGACGTGGCCCAGGTGCTTGGGGTCGCCCATCTCGAAGGTGAAGCGGGAGGTGGCCACACGGTCGCGGGAGGTCTGGACGGCGGCCGAGAGGATGTTCACGTGCTGGTCCGACAGGACGCGGGTGACGTCCGACAGCAGGCGGGACCGGTCCAGGGCCTCGACCTGGATGGCGACGAGGAAGACCGAGGACTGGGTGGGCGCCCATTCGACTTCGAGCATCCGCTCGGGCTGCTGCGAGAGCGAGTCGACGTTGACGCAGTCCGCGCGGTGAACCGATACGCCGCTGCCGCGGGTGACGAACCCGATGATCGGGTCGCCCGGCACCGGGGTGCAGCAGCGGGCCAGCTTGACCCACACGTCGTCGACGCCCTTGACCACGACACCCGGGTCGGCGTTGCTGCGCCGCTTGTTGCGGGCGCGCGCCGGCGGGATCGACTCCTCGATGTCCTCGTTGGCGGCTTCCTCGCCCCCGAGGGCCTGCACCAGTTTCTGTACGACGCCCTGGGCGGCGACGTGGCCCTCGCCGATGGCCGCGTACAGGGAGGAGATGTCGGGGTAGCGCATCTCGTGGGCGAGGGTGACGAGGGAGTCGCCGGTGAGGATGCGCTGGATCGGCAGGTTCTGCTTGCGCATGGCCCGGGCGATGGCGTCCTTGCCGTGCTCGATGGCCTCGTCGCGGCGCTCCTTGGAGAACCAGGCGCGGATCTTGTTGCGGGCGCGCGGGGACTTGACGAAGCCGAGCCAGTCGCGGGACGGTCCGGCACCCTCGGCCTTGGAGGTGAAGACCTCGACCAGGTCGCCGTTGTCGAGGGTGGACTCCAGCGGGACGAGGCGGCCGTTGACCCGGGCCCCTATCGTCCGGTGGCCGACCTCGGTGTGGACGGCGTACGCGAAGTCCACGGGCGTGGCCCCGGCCGGCAGCGCTATGACGTCGCCCTTGGGCGTGAAGACGAAGACCTCGTTGCGCGAGAGGTCGAAGCGCAGCGAGTCGAGGAACTCGCCCGGGTCCTCGGTCTCCTTCTGCCAGTCGAGCAGCTGGCGCAGCCAGGCCATGTCGTTGACCGTGTCCTGCCCGGCGCTGCCCTTGGCGGCCTGGGGCACGTCGGTGCGTACCTTCGAGGTACCGGCGACGGTCTGCTGCTTGTACTTCCAGTGGGCGGCGATGCCGTACTCGGCACGGCGGTGCATGTCGAAGGTGCGGATCTGGAGCTCGACCGGCTTGCCGCTGGGCCCGATGACCGTCGTGTGGAGCGACTGGTACATGTTGAACTTGGGCATCGCGATGTAGTCCTTGAACCGGCCGGGGACCGGGTTCCATCGCGCGTGCACGGTGCCGAGGGCGGCGTAGCAGTCTCGGACGGTGTCGACCAGGACGCGGATGCCCACCAGGTCGTAGATCTCCGCGAAGTCACGGCCGCGGACGATCATCTTCTGGTAGACGCTGTAGTAGTGCTTGGGCCGGCCGGTGACGGTGGCCTTGATCCTGGCGGCCCTGAGGTCGACCATCACCTCGTCGGTGACGACGGCGAGGTACTCGTCCCGCTTGGGCGCCCGCTCGGCGACGAGCCGGACGATCTCGTCGTACATCTTCGGGTAGAGGATCGCGAAGGAGAGGTCCTCGAGTTCCCACTTGATCGTGTTCATGCCGAGGCGATGGGCCAGCGGCGCGTAGATCTCGAGGGTCTCGCGGGCCTTCTTCTCCTGCTTCTCCCGCTTGAGGTAGCGCATGGTGCGCATGTTGTGCAGGCGGTCGGCGAGCTTGATCACCAGGACCCGGGGGTCCTTGGCCATCGCCACGACCATCTTGCGGACGGTCTCGGCCTGGGCCGCCTCGCCGAACTTGACCCGGTCGAGCTTGGTCACGCCGTCGACGAGGAGGGCTACGGCGTCGCCGAAGTCGCGGCGCAGGTCCTCGAGGCCGTACTCGGTGTCCTCGACGGTGTCGTGGAGCAGGCCCGCCATCAGGGTGGCCGGGTCCATGCCGAGCTCGGCGAGGATGGTGGTCACCGCGAGCGGGTGGGTGATGTACGGGTCGCCGCTCTTGCGCTTCTGGCCCCGGTGCCAGCGCTCCGCGACCTGGTAGGCCTGTTCCAGCTGGCGCAGCGTCGCCGTCTCGATCTTCGGGTCGTTGCTGCGGACTATGCGGAGCAGGGGCTCCAGTACCGGGTTGTACGGGTTGGAGCGCTGGACGCCCAGCCGGGCGAGCCGGGCGCGCACCCGGTTGGAGGACCCGGCCGACTTCGCCGGCACGGGCTTGACCGGCGGGGCCGGCGGGGGCGTGGCGGCGGCCGCCGTGGCCTGCTCGGCCTGCGGGTCGGGCTGCGCGGCGGAGAGTGGCTGGACCTCGTCTGGCAAGAGCGCTCCTCTGGGGGTCCCCCCGGACGGTGTCTGGGGGGCGGATCCGGGGCCCCGGTCAGGTCCGGATAACCCATGGTAGCGAGCGTTGCGCCGCCTCGTTCCCCGAGCCCACGCCTCGGTCCTGCACCGGTCCGCACGTACGGGCGCGGCTCAGCCGCATCCGGCGCCGCCGGGGTGTGGGGCACCGCCGCGGGGAGAGCCGGCACCGCCGGCGCGTGGGGCGCGGGGGCCTTGCGGCCGGCCCCGGCGACCGGCCCGCAGCGGAAACGGAAGCGGCGGGCACCCAGGGATGTCCCGGGTGCCCGCCGCTCGGCAAGCAAGGTGGTCAGACCACGATCAGCGCGTCCAGCGGAGCCCCCGCCAGGGAACCGGCCAGCTTGGCCCGCCCCGGGAGGAACGACAGCTCCATCAGGACCGCGACGCCGGCGACCTCGGCCCCGGCGCGCCGGATGAGCGAGAGCGAGGCTTCGGCGGTGCCGCCCGTCGCCAGGACGTCGTCGATGACCATGACCCGGTCACCGGCCGCCAGATCCTCCGCGTGGACCTCGATCTCCGCGGTCCCGTACTCCAGCTCGTAGGACTGCGCCAGCGTCGCCCCCGGCAGCTTCCCGGCCTTGCGCACCGGCACGAAGCCGATGCCGGCCTGTACGGCCACCGGAGCCGCCAGGATGAACCCGCGCGCCTCCAGCCCGACGATCTTCGTCGCGCCGTACCGCCCGGCCAGCTCCACCAGCACGTCCGTCAGCGCCGCGAACGCCCGGGCGTCCGCCAGCAGCGGTGTGATGTCCTTGAACATCACGCCCGGCTTCGGGTAGTCCGCCACGTCCTTGATCCGGCTGAGCAGCAGCTCGCGGACGTCCTCGGTCAGCGGCGACGCCGTCACCGGCGCCGCCCCGGCCGGCCCTGCGCCGCGACCTGCGGCTCGTCCTCGGAGTCGTAACCCTCGTCCGCGGACTCGCCCTTCGCCGCCGCGGCCGCCCGCTTCGCGAGCACCCGCTTCTTCAGGGCCTTCATCGCCGGCTCGCGCTCCTTGAGGTCCACGACCAGCGGGGTCGCGATGAAGATCGAGGAGTACGCACCGGCCGCCAGGCCGACGAACAGCGACAGCGAGATGTCGTTCAGCATGCCGGCGTCCAGCAGGCCGCCGCCGATGAACAGCAGGGCCGCCACCGGGAGCAGCGCCACGACCGTGGTGTTGATCGAGCGGACGAGCGTGCCGTTGATGCTGCGGTTGGCGATCTCGCTGTAGGTGTAGCGGGTCTGCTTGGTGATGTCCTTCGACCCCTCCTTGAGACCGTCGAAGACGACGACGGTGTCGTAGAGCGAGTAACCGAGGATCGTCAGCAGACCGATGACCGTTCCCGGGGTGACCTCGAAGCCGACCAGCGCGTAGATGCCGACGGTGATGGTGAGGTCGTGGACCAGGGCGATCAGCGCCGCGACCGCCATCCGCCACTCGAAGGCGATGGCCAGGTAGATCACCACGAGGACCATGAAGATCCCGAGGCCGGTCCAGGCCTTGTTGGCGATCTGCTCACCCCAGCTGGGGCCGACCAGGTCCGCGTTGATGTCGGCCTCGGTGACCTTGAGGTCCGTGGCGAGCTGCTTCTTCACGTCGGTCGCGGCGTCGGTGTCCAGACCGGAGATCTGGATCCGCAGGCCGCCGGTGCCGAGCTCCTGGACGATCGCGTCGTGGCCGGAGGCCTTCTCCGCGTCCTCGGTCGCCTTGGCGACGGAGACGGCCGTCTTCGGGGTGGTGAAGACGGCACCGCCCTTGAACTCGATGCCCATGTTGAGGCCCTGGATGGCCAGGGCCGCGATCGCCGTGATGGTGATCAGGATGGAAACGCCGTACCAGATGAAGCGCTTGCCGACGAAGTCGTAGCCGACCTCACCGCGGTACAGCCTGGCGCCGAGATCTCCCAGCTTCGACATCTCTCACGCCTCCTTTGCGTCGACGGGGGCGGGTGCGGAACCGGTGCGGCGGGACCGGCGCAGCGGCGGCTTGGCGCCGAGCCGCTTCGGGTCCAGCCCGGACCACGGGTGGCCGCTGGCGAAGAACTTCGTGCGCGCCAGAAGCGTCATGACCGGCTTGGTGAAGAGGAACACCACGACCACGTCGAGCAGGGTGGTCAGACCCAGCGTGAAGGCGAAGCCCTGCACCTTGCCGACGGTGACGATGAACAGCACCGCGGCCGCCAGGAACGACACGAAGTCGGAGACCAGGATGGTGCGCCGGGCACGAGGCCAGGCACGCTCGACGGCCGGACGCAGGGTGCGGCCCTCGCGGATCTCGTCCCGGATGCGTTCGAAGTACACGATGAACGAGTCGGCCGTGATGCCGATCGCCACGATCGCACCGCAGACGGCGGGCAGGTTCAGCGCGAAGCCGATGCCCTTTCCGAGCAGCGCCATGATCGTGTACGTGAGGATCGCGGAGACCAGGAGGCTGATGATGGCGACGAACGCCAGGCCCCGGTAGTACACCAGCAGGTAGATCACCACGAGCAGCAGGCCGATGGCACCGGCGATCAGGCCGGCCTTCAGCTGCTCGCCGCCGAGCGCGGCCGTGACGGTGGTGACGCTGTCCTCGCTGAAGGAGAGCGGCAGGGCGCCGTACGAGAGCATGTTGCCCAGGTCCTGCGCGGACTGCTGGGTGAAGCCGCCGGAGATCTCGGCGTTGCCGCCGGTCAGCGCCTGGCTGACGGACGGGTCGGAGATGACCTGGCCGTCGAGCACGATCGCGAACTGGTTCTGCGGGGCCTGCTTGGTGGCGAGCTCACCGGTGATCTTGGCGAACTTGTCGGCGCCCTTGTCGGTGAACTGCATCGTGACGATCCACATGCCGCGCTGCGGGTCGACGATGCCCTTGGCGTCCTTGACGTCCTGGCCGTCGACCTGCGCCGGGCCGAGGATCCACTTGCCCCAGGCGGCGCCGCGCTGGCCGCAGGCGACCATCGGGTCCGTGGGCTTGGCGCCCTTGCCGGCGGCGGCGCGCTGCTCCTCGTTGGTGCAGTCCAGCTTCGCGAAGGCCTCCTGGAGGCCGGCGGCCGCGGTCTCGTCGGCCGACGGGGGCGCGGACGGCGAGGGTGCGCCCGACGCGGGACCCGAGGGGGTCGGAGCGGCCTTGGTGTCGTCTGCCTTCTTCGACTCGCTACCCGAGGGGGTGGGAGTGGGTGCGTTCGGGGCCTTGAGGCCCTCGCTGAGCGCACGGCCCTGGGAAGTGGCGCTGGACGACGGGGTGGCCGACGGGGACTTGCCGTCCTCGGCCTTGGGAGCGCCGGAGCCGCTCGCCGAGGGGCTCGGGCTCTGGGTGCCCTCCGGGGCGGCGGGGGCGCCGTCGGCGAAGGCGAGGACCGGGCGGAAGTACAGCTGGGCGGTGGTACCGACCTGCTCGCGCGCCTGCTGCTCGTTCGTCCCCTTGGGGATGTTCACGATGATGTGGTCGCGGCCCTGTGTCTGGACCTCGGCCTCCGACACGCCGAGACCGTTGACGCGGCGCTCGATGATGCCGACCGCCGTGTTCATGTTGGTCTCGTTGATCGCGTCCGGCTTGCCCGGCTCGCTCTTGGCCTTGAGCGTGATGCTCGTGCCGCCGGCGAGGTCGATGCCCAGCCGGGGAGTCGTCTGCTTGGAGAGGAACATCCCCGCGGTGAGCGCCACCATCGCGATCAGGATGATCGCCAGGGCGCGCCCCGGCCTCCCCTGAGCCCCCGTGGGCCGCCGGCCCTTCTTCGGTGCTGCCACCTTGTCGTTTCTCCCTGTCCAACCGCCCCGCGCCGGGTCAGCGCGCGGACGGCCACGAAAATGTGTGGTGGGGACCCCTGCCCCCCGCAGAAGTGGATGGCTGCCCGGGACCGCGACGGCCGCCGATCAGGCGGCCCCGCGGTCCCCGGCCCGCGCGCTACTTCGCGCCGGGCTCGCCGTCCGCCTTGCCGTCCTTGGGCTCGTCGTCCTTCGGCTCGTCCTTCTTGCCGAGGTCGAGCTTGGGGGTCTCGTCCGCGTCCTTCCCGGTGAGGGAAGAGGCGTCGTCGGGGACGACCGGCGTGTCGATGGTCAGATCATCGGTGGTGCCGTGGACGATGCGGTTGTATTCCGCGTCCTCGAGGACGGCGCCGATGGCGTTCTTCGCGTAGATCGCGTGGACGCCGGGAGCCACCTCGAGGGTGACGGTGTCGTCGCCGATCTCCTTCACCGTGGCGTACATGCCGCCGATGGTGCGGACCCCGGTGCCGGGCGTCATCTGGTCGCGCATCTGCGCGGCCGCCTGCTGCTTCTTCTTCGCGGATCGGGTCATCAGGAACATCGCCCCGATGAGCACGATGAACGGGAGGAGTGTCACGAGATTCACGGGACGGAGATCCTTCGCACGACCGCACGCGGACGGCGGCCTTTTCTACGGGGGTGGGCATGCCGACCCGAAAGGTCGGCATCGGCGGAGTCTAGGCGAGTCCGCACCGATGGAACAACGCCCAGCATGGCACCGCAGTTCCTGAGGGTGCGAACCTCCGCGCCGTCAGGCCCCGAACAAGCCCTGTTGTCCGCTTGATCCGCTCCCGTGCTGCTGCGGCGGCACGAGTCCCAGGTGGGACCAGGCGGCGGGCGTCGCGACCCGCCCCCTGGGGGTGCGCGCGAGCAGGCCCTCGCGGACCAGGAAGGGCTCGGCGACCTCCTCCACGGTCTCCCGCTCCTCGCCGACGGCGACGGCGAGGGTGGACAGGCCCACCGGCCCGCCGCCGAAGAGCTTGAGCAGGGCCTCCAGGACGGCCCGGTCCAGCCGGTCGAGGCCGCGCGCGTCCACCTCGTACACCTGGAGGGCGGTACCGGCGACCTCGCGGTTGATCACACCGTCGGCGCGGACCTGGGCGTAGTCGCGGACACGGCGCAGCAGGCGGTTGGCGATGCGCGGGGTCCCGCGGGAACGGCCGGCGATCTCGGCGGCGCCGGCAGCGTCGATCTCGACGTCGAGGAGGCGGGCGGAGCGGTGGATGACGCGCTCCAGCTCCTCGGGGGCGTAGAACTCCATGTGCCCGGTGAATCCGAAGCGGTCGCGCAGCGGGGGCGGCAGCAGGCCGGCCCGGGTGGTCGCCCCGACCAGGGTGAACGGGGGCAGCTCCAGCGGGATCGCGGTGGCCCCCGGCCCCTTGCCGACGATCACGTCGACGCGGAAGTCCTCCATGGCCATGTAGAGCATCTCCTCGGCGGGCCGGGACATGCGGTGGATCTCGTCGAGGAAGAGGACCTCGCCCTCCTGGAGGGAGGAGAGGATGGCGGCGAGGTCTCCGGCGTGCTGGATGGCGGGACCGGAGGTGATGCGGATGGGCGCGCCCATCTCGGCCGCGATGATCATCGAGAGGGTGGTCTTGCCGAGGCCGGGTGCGCCGGAGAGCAGGACGTGGTCGGCCGTGGCGCCGCGCTGCTTGGCCGCCTTGAGGACGAGGTCCAGCTGCTGGCGGACCTTCTCCTGGCCGACGAACTCCTCGAGGTCCTTGGGACGCAGCGCCGCCTCGACGGCGGTGTCTTCCCCGTCGGCGGCCGGCGCGACAATGCGCTCGCTCTCGTCGTCCCAGTTCACGGTGTCAGTCTGCCTTCTCGGTTCGTACGGTGGTGTGTCGTGCGGGGCCCGCCTGCTGGGGCTCCGCCCCAGGAGACGGCCGGCACCGTCAGCGGGCTCGGTTCAGGGACTGGAGGGCGGCTCGCAGGAGCTGGGGAACGGGGGCCGAACCGCCGGAGGCGATGGCCGCCTCGGCCTGCGGGGTCACCGCGGAGACGGCCTCCTCGGCCTCCCGGGAGGCGTAGCCCAGGCCGATCAGGGCCGCGGCCAGCTGTTCCGTCCAGGGAGCCGGCCCCGTCGCGGCGGCCCGCTGCGCTCCCACCAGCCCGCTCGAACCGAGCGGAGCGCCCAGCTTGCCCTTCAGCTCCAGCAGCAGCTTCTGGGCGCCCTTCTTGCCGATCCCCGGCACCGCCGTCAGGGCCTTCTCGTCACCCGTCGACACGGCCGTCCGCAGTGCGTCCGGGCTGTGCACCCCGAGCATCGCCTGCGCCAGCCTCGGCCCCACCCCGCTCGCGGTCTGGAGCAGTTCGAAGACCTGCCGCTCGTCGTCGTCGGCGAAGCCGTACAAGGTGAGCGAGTCCTCCCGTACGACCAGCGAGGTGGCCAGCCGGGCCTGTTCGCCCGTCCGCAGGCCGGCGATGGTGTTCGGGGTGCACTGCACGGCCATGCCCACTCCCCCGACCTCGATCACGGCCAGGGTGGGGGCGAGCGCGGCGACGGCGCCGCTGACGAAGGCGATCATCGGGTACGGCCTTTCGAGCCAGAAGCGTGCAGGGCGACCGCCTGCTGGAGGCGGTTGTGGGCGGGGGCCCGCCAGATGTGGCAGATGGCCAGGGCGAGGGCGTCGGCGGCGTCGGCCGGCTTCGGCGGTGCGTCCAGCCTGAGCAGCCGGGTCACCATCGCCCCGACCTGCGCCTTGTCGGCCCGGCCGCTGCCGGTGACGGCGGCCTTGACCTCGCTCGGCGTGTGCAGGGCGACCGGTATCCCGCGCCGGGCCGCGCACAGCATGGCGACGGCGCTCGCCTGGGCGGTGCCCATCACGGTGCTGACGTTGTGCTGGCTGAACACCCGTTCCACGGCGACGACTTCGGGCCGGTGGTTGTCGAGCCATTCCTCGACGCCCTGCTCGATGGCGACGAGCCGGTCCCCCAACTCGGCGTCCACGGGCGTCCGTACGACCCCCACCCCGCGCATGGTCAGGGGGCGGCCGGCGACACCCTCGACGACGCCGATACCGCATCGCGTCAGGCCCGGGTCCACACCCAGTACGCGCACCTGCCCCCCCATCCTCGATCACATGTCCGTGTTCGTGCAGGGTATCGGGACCCACTGACAATGTGGCCAAAGCGAAGGGCCGACAGGGTGTGTCCTGTCGGCCCTTCGTCGCGTTCGCCGCCCGGATCAGGCGTCGACCTTCTCCATGACCTCGTCCGAGACGTCGAAGTTGGCGAAGACGTTCTGCACGTCGTCGCTGTCCTCGAGGGCGTCGATCAGCTTGAAGATCTTGCGCGCGCCCTCTTCGTCCAGCTCGACCTGCATCGAGGGGACGAAGCTGGCCTCGGCCGAGTCGTAGTCGATGCCCGCCTCCTGGAGCGCGGTACGGACCGCGACCAGGTCGGTGGCCTCGCTGATGACCTCGAAGGACTCACCGATGTCGTTGACCTCTTCGGCACCGGCCTCGAGCACCGACTCCAGGACGTCGTCCTCGGTCAGTTCACCCTTGGGGAGCACGACGACGCCCTTGCGGTTGAACAGGTACGAGACGGAGCCCGGGTCGGCCATCGAGCCGCCGTTGCGGGTCATGGCGACCCGCACGTCGGACGCGGCGCGGTTGCGGTTGTCGGTGAGGCACTCGATGAGCACGGCGACACCGTTGGGACCGTAGCCCTCGTACATGATCGTCTCGTAGTCGGCGCCGCCGGCCTCGAGACCGCCGCCGCGCTTGACCGCGGAGTCGATGTTCTTGTTCGGGACCGAGCTCTTCTTGGCCTTCTGGATGGCGTCGAAGAGAGTCGGGTTGCCGTCGATGTCGGCACCGCCCATACGGGCCGCGACCTCGATGTTCTTGATCAGCTTCGCGAAGAGCTTGCCGCGCTTGGCATCGATCACGGCCTTCTTGTGCTTCGTCGTAGCCCATTTAGAGTGGCCGGACATCCGCCTGTCTCCTTCGCGTAACCAACAGTGTTCGTCACCGATCCTACCGGGACCTGATTACAGCCCCGCGCGCACCATGTCGACGAAGTACGCGTGGACTCGGTCGTCGCCGGTCAGTTCGGGGTGGAACGACGTCGCGAGGACGTTGCCCTGGCGCACGGCGACCGTGTGGCCGTCGTAGGTGGCGAGCACTTCGGCGCCGCCGCCGACGGACTCGACCCACGGGGCGCGGATGAAGACCCCCTGGACCGGGCCGCCGTCGACGCCCGCGAAGTCGATCTCCGCCTCGAAGGACTCGTTCTGGCGGCCGAAGGCGTTGCGGCGCACGATCATGTCGATGCCGCCCAGGGTCTCCTGGTCCTCACGGCCGTCCAGCAGCTTGTCGGCGAGCATGATCATGCCGGCGCAGGTGCCGTACACGGGCATGCCGGCGGCCACGCGCTCGCGCAGCGGCCCGAGCATGCCGAACAGCACGGCGAGCTTGGACATGGTCGTGGACTCGCCGCCGGGGATCACCAGGGCGTCGACCTCGGCGAGCTCCTCGGGACGCCGGACCGGCCTGGCCACGGCGTCCGCCGCGGCCAGGGCGATCAGGTGCTCCCGTACGTCGCCCTGGAGGGCCAGGACACCGATCACGGGGGGGTTGCTCATGCTGGTTACCAGCCCCGGTTGGCGTAGCGCTCGGCCTCGGGGAGGGTGTCGCAGTTGATGCCGACCATGGCCTCGCCCAGGTTGCGGGACGCGTCCGCGATGATCTTCGGGTCGTCGTAGAAGGTGGTGGCCTTCACGATGGCGGCGGCGCGCTTGGCCGGGTCGCCCGACTTGAAGATGCCGGAGCCGACGAAGACGCCCTCGGCGCCGAGCTGGCGCATCAGGGCGGCGTCGGCCGGGGTGGCGACGCCACCGGCGGAGAACAGGACGACGGGGAGCTTGCCGAGCTCGGCAACTTCCTTGACGAGCTCGTACGGGGCGCGCAGCTCCTTGGCGGCGGCGAACAGCTCGTTGTTGTCGTAGCCGCGCAGGCGGGCGATCTCGTTCTTGATCTGGCGCAGGTGGCGGACGGCCTCGACGACGTTGCCGGTGCCGGCCTCACCCTTCGAGCGGATCATGGCCGCGCCCTCGGCGATGCGGCGCAGGGCCTCGCCGAGGTTGGTGGCCCCACAGACGAAGGGGGTGGTGAAGGCCCACTTGTCGGAGTGGTTGACCTCGTCGGCCGGGGTCAGGACCTCGGACTCGTCGATGTAGTCGACGCCGAGGGACTGCAGGACCTGGGCCTCGACGAAGTGGCCGATGCGGGACTTGGCCATGACGGGGATCGAGACGGCCTCGATGATCTCTTCGATCATGTTCGGGTCCGACATGCGCGCGACGCCGCCGTCCTTGCGGATGTCGGCGGGGACCCGCTCGAGGGCCATGACGGCCACGGCGCCGGCGTCCTCGGCGATCTTCGCCTGCTCGGCGTTGACCACGTCCATGATCACGCCGCCCTTGAGCTGCTCGGCCATGCCGCGCTTGACGCGCGAGGTGCCGATGGCCGACTCAGCGGACTGGGGGGAGGTGGGAAGCGTGCTCACGGATTGACCTCACTCGAAAGGAAGACGGGTGCTACTGGTACTACTCGGCCGAGGAAACCGCACGGACCAGTCCACTACAAGGGCCAATGTGGAGCTAGTGGCCCCTTCAATTATCCCCGGCGGCCCTAGACCGGCCTCTCCGCGAGATCCGCCGGGGGCTCGTCGTCCATTTCGAAGGCGAGCGGGAAGGGCGCGTGTCCGGCCAGCCGGAACCAGCGCACCTTGCGGTGCCGGCGCAGGGCCCGTGCGGCCCGGACGGCGTCGTTGTGGAACCGGCGCGCCATGGGCACCCGCCGCACGGCCGCGGCCAGCTCCTCGGCGGCCTCCGCCCCACCCGGCGCCGCCTTCAGCACCTCGACCTGGTCGGCGTCGGCGAACACGGCGCGCAGTGCCTGGCTGAGCTCGCTCTCGGCGACCTCCCGGTGCTCCTCCTCGGCCTGCCGCGCCGCGTGCGCGGCCTCGTACAGCACGAGGGAGGAGGCGGGGTCGAGCACTCCGGAGGTGGCCACCTCCACCACCACGGAGGCCCGCCGCACGAGCTGCGCGTCCAGCGCGGCCCGTGCGGCGTCCATCCGCGAGTGCAGCCGGTCCAGCCGGCCGGCGGTCCAGCTGAGGTAGACCCCGATGACACCGAGCGCCAGGGCAATCCAGACAAGGGTTTCGATCACGGGCGGCGACACTACCCTTCCTGGCGGGCCGCCTGCTCGGTCGGCCTCCCGAGCGGCGGCTCTGCGCGCGGGCCCCCGGCGGCGGGCCCGCCCGGCCGGTCACCGCTCGGTGCGGCCGGCCGGGGGCCGGGGGTCAGGCGGAGGGGTCGCGTGAGAAGCCCAGCCGGGTGCGGAGCGGGACGCGTTCGTCCGTGGCGACCGCCGTCGCGCCGTCCGTGACCGTCTCGTAGACCGCCAGGATGTCCGCGCCGACCGTGGACCAGTCGAAGCGGCGCACGTGCGCGGAACCGCGGGCGCTGAGTTCCGCGCGCCGGGCGGGGTCGCGCAGCAGGGCGATCGCCCCGTCCGCGAGGGCGTCGGCGTTCTCGTTGGCGAAGAGGTCGCCGGCTCCGCCCTGGTCCAGGACCTGCGCGAAGGCGTCCAGGTCGGACGCCAGGACCGCCGCGCCCGCCGAGAGGGCCTCGACCAGGATGATGCCGAAGCTCTCGCCGCCGGTGTTCGGGGCCACGTACACGTCGACGCTGCGCAGCAGCCGCGCCTTGTCCTCGTCGGAGACCATGCCGAGGAACTCGACCCGGGAGCGGAGCTCGGCCGGCAGGGAGGCCACCGCCTCCTCCTCGTCACCGCGGCCCGCGACGAGCAGCCGTACGTCCGGGCAGGCCGCCACGATCTTCGGGAAGGCCGCCATCAGCACCGGCAGGCCCTTGCGCGGCTCGTCGATGCGGCCGATGAAGCCCAGCGTCTGGCCGGACCAGGAGGGCTGCGGTTCCGCTGCCGCAAAGAAGTCCACGTCGACCCCGTTCGGGATCACGACGGCGTCCCCGCCCAGGTGCTCGACCAGCGTGCGCCGGGCGTACTCGCTCACCGCGATCCGGGCGCTGATCTTCTCCAGGGCCGGCTGGAGGATCGGGTAGGCCGCGATCATCGCCCGCGAGCGCGGGTTCGACGTGTGGAAGGTCGCCACGATCGGGCCCTGGGCCGCCCAGCAGGACAGCAGTCCCAGCGAGGGGGAGGCCGGCTCGTGGATGTGGATCACGTCGAAGGTGCCGTCGTGCAGCCAGCGCCGGACCCGCGCGGCGGAGAGGAAGCCGAAGTTGAGGCGGGCGACGGAGCCGTTGTAGGGCACCGGGACGGCCCGCCCCGCCGAGACCACGTACGGCGGCAGCGGGGTCTCGTCGTCCGCCGGGGCCAGGACCGAGACGTCGTGGCCGAGGCGGATCAGGTGATCGGCCAGGTCCCGGATGTGGAACTGGACGCCGCCCGGCACGTCCCACGAGTACGGGCACACGATGCCGATCTTCACTACGGGCGCTCCCCCTGGTCGGTCAGGTCGTCCAGCCACAGCCGCTGCAGCATGTGCCAGTCCTCCGGGTGCTCGGCGATGCCCTGCGCGAAGGCGTCCGCCAGGGCCTGGGTCATGGCGGCGGTCTTCTCGGTCCGGGTCCCGGTGGCGGGTACGTCCACCGCGGGGTGGATCCGCCCGTACATCTTCGGTGACTCCCCGTAGTACAGGGTCACCGGGAGCAGCACCGCCCCCGTCTGCTGCGCCAGCAGCGCCGGCCCGGCCGGCATGCGTGCCGCCGCGCCGAAGAAGTCCACTTCGACGCCGGAGGCCGACAGGTCGCGGTCCGCGACCAGGCAGACCAGGCCGCCGGAGCGCAGCCGGCGCGCGAGGGCCCCGAAGGCGGCGCCGCCGCTGTGCGGCAGCACCTCCATGCCCAGGCTCTCGCGGTAGGCCACGAAGCGGTCGTAGAGGCTCTCGGGCTTGAGCCGCTCGGCGACCGTGGTGAAGGGCACGCCCACGTGCCCGGTGACCCAGGCCCCGGCGAGGTCCCAGTTGGCCAGGTGCGGCAGGGCGGCGACGACCCCGCGCCCCGAGGCGATGGCCTCGCGCAGGATGTGCTCGTCCTCGAGCCGCACGTCCTCGGCGAACCTCCGGGCGTCCATGGCCGGCAGCCGGAAGGATTCCATCCAGTAGCGCATGTACGAGCGCATGCCCGCCTGCGACAGCTCGCGCAGCCGCTCCGGCGTCGCGTCCGGTACGACGCGGGCCAGGTTCGACTCCAGCCGCAGCACGCTCTTGCCGCGCCGCTTCCACGCCACGTCCGCGATCTTGCGTCCGAGGGCCACCGCGGCCGGCTCGGGGAGCTTCTTCACGCCCGCCCAGCCCAGTCCGTACAGCCCGTCGACCAGCTTGTCCTGCACCGCCCCCATCAGGCCGCGCCGCCCTCGGCGGCGGCCGCCGCGGCGTCCGCCTCGGCCGACTCGCGGCGTACGGTGACCACCCGCTGGATCAGCGTGACGAGCGAGCCGACCGCCACGATCCACAGCGCGATCGGCAGCAGCACCCCGATCCAGGACGGCACCCCGAAGGTCTGCAGCCCGGACAGGCCGGCCGCGACCAGCGAGATCACCAGCCGCTCGGCGCGTTCGATCAGCCCGTTGACGGCGACCGGCAGGCCGATCGATTCGCCGCGCGCCTTCGTGTACGAGACCACCTGGCCGCTGGCCAGGCAGAAGATCGCCACCGCGCACAGCACGTTGTCGTTTCCGGAGCCCGCGTACCAGAGCGCGAGCCCGCCGAAGATCGCCGCGTCCGCCACCCGGTCGAGGGTGGAGTCGAGGAAGGCGCCCCACCGGCTGGAGACGCCGGCCTGGCGGGCCATGTTCCCGTCCACCAGGTCGGAGAAGACGAAGAGGGTGATGGTGATCGTGCCCCAGAAGAACTCTCCCCGGGGGAAGAAGACCAGCGCTCCCGCCACCACTCCGGCCGTGCCGATCAGGGTGACCGCGTCCGGGCTCACCCCCCGCCGGAGCAGAAAAGCGGCGAATGGCGTGAGAACACGCGTGAAGAATGCACGCGCGTACTTGTTCAGCATGGCCTTCCCGGAGGGTCGCTGGGCCGCACGGCCACCACGGCCACCGGCTGGCCCATCGTAGCCAGCACGCCGCCCCCCGCACGCCGCGCACCCACCGGTTCGCACCGCGCAGGGCGCACTTCAGGCCACGGACGGTCTCCCGCGGGCTCCGCCACGGCATCCGTACGTCCTGCGGTACGTGCCGGGGCGCGACATATGGACGCGGTGTGACACCAGTGCAAAGCTCGAAGAGCCCCCTTTCCCTCCGTGAAGGAACCCGAAGGACGCAGTCCCCTCGCAGGAACCCACCCTCCTCACCGTCACCACCGGGAGGCACGAGAATCATGGGAGCCACCTCACACCAAGCCGGAGCCGCCGGCAGGGCACTGACGGCCGACCGCCCCTCCTCCGTACGGAACGTCGTGCTGGTCGGCCACAGCGGATCCGGCAAGACCACACTGGTCGAGGCCCTCGCCCTGACCGCCGGAGCGGTCAACCGGGCCGGACGCGTCGAGGACGGCGCCACGGTCTCCGACTACGACGAGATCGAGCACCGCCGACAACGCTCCGTCCAGCTGTCCCTCGTCCCCGTCGAATGGGGCGGAATCAAGATCAACATCCTGGATACCCCCGGATACGCCGACTTCGTCGGAGAGCTCAGGGCCGGTCTGCGCGCCGCGGACGCGGCCCTTTTCGTCGTCTCGGCCTCCGACGGCATCGACGGCGCCACCCGCATGGTCTGGGACGAGTGCGAGGCCGTCGGCATGCCGCGGGCCATCGTCGTCACCCACCTGGAGGCCGCCCGCGCCGACTACGCGCAGATGGCGAACATCTGCGGCGAGATCTTCGGCGCCGACGACCCCGACGCCGTCATCCCGCTCTACCTCCCCCTGCACGGCCCGGCCGGCCCCGACGGCCACGCCCCGGTGACCGGCCTCCTCGGCCTGCTCTCCCAGCGCGTCTACGAGTACGCCTCCGGCGAGCGCACCGAACGCGATCCGGACCCCGCCGAGCTCGCCCTGATCTCCGGCGCCCGCTCCCGCCTGATCGAGGGGATCATCGCCGAGAGCGAGGACGAGAGCCTCATGGACCGCTACCTCGGCGGCGAGGACATCGACATCAAGACCCTCGTCGACGACCTGGAGCGCGCCGTGGCCCGCGGTACCTTCCACCCCGTCCTGATGGCGGCGCCCGCCGCCGAGGGTGCCAAACAGGGCCTGGGCACCGTGGAACTCCTCGAACTGATCACCGGCGGCTTCCCCACCCCCCTGGAGCGCGCCGCGGTCGCCGTCACCGCACCGGACGGCTCCCCGCGCCCCGCCGTCACCTGCGATCCCGCCGGTCCCCTCCTCGCCGAGGTCGTCAAGACCTCCTCGGACCCGTACGTCGGCCGCGTCTCCCTCGTGCGCGTCTTCTCCGGCACCCTGCTGCCCGAGGCGACCGTGCACGTGTCCGGCCACGGCCTCGCGGACCGGGGCCACGAGGACCACGACGTGGACGAGCGGATCGGCGCCCTGAGCTCCCCCTTCGGCAAACAGCAGCGCACCCTCACCCGGTGCATCGCGGGCGACCTCGCCTGCGTGGCCAAGCTGACCCGCGCCGAGACCGGCGACACGCTCTCCGCCAAGGACGACCCGCTCCTCATGGAGCCCTGGGCCATGCCCGACCCGCTGCTCCCCCTCGCGATCGAGGCCCACAGCAAGGCCGACGAGGACAAGCTCTCCCAAGGCCTGGCCCGTCTCGTCGCCGAGGACCCGACGATGCGGCTGGAGCAGAACCCGCACACCCACCAGGTCGTCCTGTGGTGCCTGGGCGAGGCGCACCAGGACGTCGCGCTGGAGCGGCTGCGCACCCGCTACGGCGTCCAGGTCGACGCCGTGCCGCACAGGGTGAGCCTGCGCGAGACCTTTGGGGCGAAGGCGGCGGGCCGCGGCCGGCACGTCAAACAGTCGGGCGGCCACGGCCAGTTCGCCATCTGCGAGATCGAGGTCGAGCCCCTGCCGCCCGGCAGCGGGATCGAGTTCGTCGACAAGGTCGTCGGCGGGGCCGTGCCGCGCCAGTTCATCCCCTCCGTGGAGAAGGGCGTGCGCACCCAGGCCGCCCGCGGGGTCGCCGCCGGATATCCCCTGGTCGACGTCCGCATCACCCTCCTCGACGGCAAGGCGCACTCGGTGGACTCCTCCGACGCCGCCTTCCAGACCGCCGGCGCCCTCGCCCTGCGCGAGGCCGCCGCCGAGGCCCGCATCCACCTCCTGGAACCCGTCGCCGAGCTCTCCGTCCTGGTCCCGGACGAGTACGTCGGCCCCGTCATGAGCGACCTCGCGGGCCGCCGCGGCCGGGTCGTCGGAACCGAACAGGCGGGGCCGGGGCGCACGCGGGTGCGCGCCGAGATCCCCGAGATCGAGATCGGCCGCTACGCCGTCGAGCTGCGCTCCGTGTCCCACGGCACCGGCCGCTTCGCCAGGAGTTACGCCCGCCACGAACCCATGCCGCCCCAGATCGCCGACAAGGTGCGTGAACAGGTGGAGAAGGGAACGTAGTTGACATGACGTCGGGAGACGCCGTCCACCCAACCCGGTTGCGGTGGGCGGCATTTCCCTGTCCCATGACCATGGGGTGAGATCGCCCGATAGGCTCATCGGCGCACCAAAGGGCACGAACGCACAGCGATGGGGGCAGCGGTGGCGGACGACGGATTCGACTTCAGGCCCGGGGCGCAGATCCCGCTCCAGGGCGGCGGGGGACAGACCGCGGCGACCAACGCACTGGCTTCCGCCGCCTACCGCGACGGCGGCAAGGACACGAAGCTGGAGTCCATACTCAAGGCCACCAGCGAGAACCACCCCGCCACGGTCAAGCCGCCGAAGATCTCCCTCTTCGAGCCGAACCTCGGCGAGGCCTTCTGCCGGGCCGTCGAGGCCCGCACCCTGGCCCCCGGCCGCAAACCGCTGATCCAGTCCTTCGGGACCGACCCGCAGACGGTCGTCGAGCACTGCCTGGCCGCGTCCCGCATCCGCAAGGAGCGCGACAAGAAGCTCCGCCTGATCATGCTGGTCTGCGGCGTGCTGTTCCTCCCGGGCCTGCTGCTGTGGCTGGGCCTGTTCCAGCTCCGCAAGAGCCTGGCCTCCGGCGAGGGCAAGCGCTCGTCCTGGATGGGTACCGCGCTCCTGGTCGGCGTGGCCGTCCTGGCGGCCGTCCTGATGTTCAGGCTGCCGTTCAGCGGTTTCGCCGGCTTCTACCTGCGCGGCATGATCATCGCCCCGGCCATCGGCTGGCTGTTCGCCCGCCGGATCTGCGAGGCCACCGCCGCCGACCTGCGCTCGCGCTGGGACGGGCTGCTGGCCGGCGACGGGATCGGCGCCAAGATCCCGGAGGCCGTACCGGGCAACCCCGACGAGAAGGCGCGCGAGGACCTGCGCCACCAGCTGGCCAAGCTGACCGCCGAGGACCGCAGCAACCACGTCTTCTACGCGGGCCCCAAGGGCATCCTCGGCATGGGCACCCGCTGGGGCAGCTGGCAGATGGCCGAGGAGCTGGTTCCCAAGAACGACGGGGCCGAGATCCACCCCTTCCGCAGCTGGGACGTCATCCGCGCCGTCGACGCCGAGCTGCGCAAGCTGGAGCGCGGCCCGCTGCACACCGGCGGCTTCCCGACCGCCGCGATCCAGCACTGGATCGTCACCCCGATCGGCGAGGGTGCCGCGGAGGTGGCCCGCCCCACCGGCGAGAACACCGACAACTTCCTGATCAAGCCGCACGAGATCACCCGGATCTGCAACGAGCAGCAGTTCAGCGCCGGCAACCGGCACTACCTGGGCATCCAGTACCCGCTGTGGGACGGCCAGCTCGTCATCACCATGCTGGTGACGGTCACCGTGCTCTACAAGACGCTGCGGGTGGACGTCACCGCGCACGCCCTGGGTCCGGTGAACGGCCTGTTCACCACGAAGTCCGCGGCCCCGGTGGTCGAGGTGCCCAAGAGCATCCGCTTCTGGGAGACCGTGGAGCGCCCGCTGCCGCTGGTGACCACGCAGGAGGTGGTACGGCTGGCCGTACGGGCCCCGCTGACCTGGTACCCGCCGATCCTCGACTTCTTCGGCGGCAAGCTGGTGCTGCCCGAGCCGTTCGGCGTCCGGCACGTGTGGGCCGGGTCGATGTGGCGCCACCGCTTCATGGCGGACGACGCGCTGCGCACCGTGGCTCCGGTCCTGCGCGCGGTGCACGCCGCCACCTTCAGGGTGCTGGAGGAGAACGGTGTCGACACCGAGCGCTTCACCAACCGCTCCTCGATCATGAGCGGCCTGATCCAGGAGCCCGCACCGCGCAAGGCGGACGTGTACGACGCATAGGTAGGCTGAGTACCGCGACAGCCCGCCGAGGCCGAGGAGGGACGATGACCGAGCGCAAGCCGCCTGGTGTCGACGTCGAGTCCTGGGTGGACCGGCAGATCAGGGAGGCCGCCGACCGCGGCGACTTCGAGAACCTGCCGGGTCGGGGCAAGCCGCTGCCCTCGCTCGACGCCCCCTACGACGAACTGTGGTGGATCAAGGGGAAGCTGCACCGCGAGGGGTTCTCGGCCCTGCCCCCGTCCCTCGCGCTCCGCAAGGAGGCCGAGGACGCGAGGGAGGCGGCCCTCGCGGCCCGTTCCGAGCGCCAGGCGCGGGAGATCCTCACCGAGATCAACGAGAAGATCCGCGCGGCCCTGCGCATGCCCCCGCAGGGGCCGCCGCTCCGTCTGACGGAGTTCGACGTCGAGGACGTGCTGCGCGCGCGGCGGGCGGCGCGCACCGCGTAGACCGGATCCGGTCCGTCGGCCCGTCGGTCCCCGGGTCCGTCAGCCCGTCGGCCAGGAATCGGCGAGCATCTGACGGGTGTCCGCCAGGAGTTGGGGCAGCACCTTGGTGTGCCCGACGACCGGCATGAAGTTCGTGTCCCCGCCCCAGCGGGGCACGATGTGCTGGTGCAGGTGCGCGGCGATGCCGGCCCCGGCGGCCGCGCCCTGGTTCATGCCGATGTTGAAACCGTGCGCGCCGGAGGCCTTGCGCAGCGCGACCATGGCCCGCTTGGTGAGGTCGGCCAGCTCGGCCGTCTCGGGGGCGTCGAGCTCGGTGTAGTCGGCGACGTGCCGGTACGGGACGACCATCAGGTGGCCGCCGTTGTACGGGTACAGGTTCAGCACCGCGTAGACGTGCCGGCCGCGGGCGACGACCAGTCCGTCCTCGTCCGACATCTCCGGGATCCCGCAGAAGGGACAGCCGTCCCCGGCTTCCGGGCCGGTCGGCTTGTTCTCCCCCTGGATGTAGGCCATCCGGTGGGGCGTCCACAGACGCTGGAACGCGTCCTGCGTGCCCACCCCGATCTGCTGCTCCGGCTCAGTCGTCATGGCGGCAAGCATATGACCTCGCCTGCGCGTACGAGGAAGGCCCCCGGAAAGTGATCACTTTCCGGGGGCCCCTCGTCACGGATCAGACCTGGACGCGGTCCGCGACGACCTTCGCCAGCTTGGCGAGCGCCTCGTCCTTCGGGATGCCGTTCTCCTGCGAACCGTCGCGGTAGCGGAAGGAGACGGTGCCCGCGGCCATGTCCTCGTCACCGACGATGATCATGAAGGGGACCTTGAGCTTCTGGTGGTTGCGGATCTTCTTCTGCATCCGGTCCGAGGAGGCGTCCACCTCGACCCGCAGACCCTGCTTCTTCGCCGCGGCGGCGAACTCCTGCAGGTACTCCACGTGCCCGTCGCCGATCGGGATGCCGACCGCCTGGACCGGGGCGAGCCACGGCGGCATGGCGCCCGCGTAGTGCTCCAGCAGTACGGCGAAGAACCGCTCGATGGAGCCGAACAGCGCGCGGTGGATCATGACCGGGCGCTGGCGCGAGCCGTCCGGGGCGGTGTACTCGAGGTTGAACCGCTCCGGCAGGTTGAAGTCCAGCTGGACGGTCGACATCTGCCAGGTACGGCCGATGGCGTCCCGCGCCTGCACGGAGATCTTCGGGCCGTAGAAGGCCGCGCCGCCCGGGTCGGGGGTCAGCGGGAGGCCCTGCTTCTCGGCGACCTGCTGGAGGACGGCGGTCGCCTCCTCCCAGACCTCGTCCGAGCCGACGAACTTCTCCGGGTCCTTGGTCGACAGCTCCAGGTAGAAGTCGGTCAGACCGTAGTCGCGCAGCAGGTTCAGCACGAAGGTGAGCGTGCGGTCGAGCTCCTCCGCCATCTGCTCACGGGTGCAGTAGATGTGCGCGTCGTCCTGGGTGAAGCCCCGGGCGCGGGTCAGGCCGTGCACGACGCCCGACTTCTCGTACCGGTACACGGTGCCGAACTCGAACAGGCGCAGCGGAAGTTCGCGGTAGGAGCGGCCGCGCGCGTCGAAGATCAGGTTGTGCATCGGGCAGTTCATGGGCTTGAGGTAGTAGTCGGTACCACCGTCGAGCTGCATGGGGGGGTACATGCCCTCCGCGTACCAGTCCAGGTGGCCGCTCTTCTCGAAGAGGGCGCCCTTGGTGGCGTGCGGGGAGTAGACGAACTCGTAGCCCTCCTCCTCGTGCCGGCGGCGCGAGTAGTCCTCCATGGTCCGGCGGATGATGCCGCCGCGCGGGTGGAAGACGGCGAGGCCGGAGCCGATCTCGTCCGGGATGGAGAACAGGTCGAGCTCGTTGCCGAGCTTGCGGTGGTCGCGCTTCTCGGCCTCGGCGAGGAAGTCGAGGTGGGCCTTCAGCTCCTCCTTCGACGGCCACGCGGTGCCGTAGATGCGCTGGAGCATCGGGTTCTTCTCGCTGCCGCGCCAGTAGGCGGCGGCGTTGCGCATGAGCTTGAAGGCCGGGATGGTGCGGGTGGTGGGCAGGTGGGGACCGCGGCAGAGGTCCTTCCAGCACAGCTCGCCGGTCTTCGCGTCGAGGTTGTCGTAGATGGTCAGCTCGCCGCCGCCCACCTCGACGTTCGCGCCGTCGTCGGTGGACGCGGAGCCCTTGATGCCGATGAGCTCCAGCTTGTAGGGCTCGTCGGCGAGCTCCTCGCGGGCCGCCTCGTCGGTGACCACGCGGCGGGCGAACTTCTGCCCGCGCTTCTGGATCTCCTGCATCTTCTTCTCGATGGCCTTCAGGT
This sequence comes from Streptomyces sp. NPDC048349, assembly GCF_040651925.1. Lineage (NCBI taxonomy): Bacteria > Bacillati > Actinomycetota > Actinomycetes > Kitasatosporales > Streptomycetaceae > Streptomyces > Streptomyces sp. NPDC048349. Next base: position 43,798 of record NZ_JBEZLA010000047.1, read on the forward strand.
CCTCCGGAGTGAAGGGCCGGGCCACGTCGAAGTCGTAGTAGAAGCCGTCCCGGACCGGCGGGCCGATGCCCAGCTTGGCCTCGGGGAAGAGCTCCTGCACGGCCTGCGCCATGACGTGCGCGGTCGAGTGGCGCAGGATGTTCAGGCCGTCCTCGGAGGAGATCTCCACCGGTTCGACGGTCTCGCCGTCCTGCACCTCGTACGCGAGGTCCTTGAGCTCGCCCGCGACGCGCGCGGCGACGATGGTGCGCTCGCCGGCGAAGAGCTCCGCCGCCGTAGTGCCCGTGGCCACCACGCGCTCGTCCCGCTCGGAATCGCGTTGGATGATCACACGGACGTCTGACACCGGTCTCTCCTGACTCAGGGGGTGCGCGAGCGAACACTGCGCGCGTGAATCGTACCGAGCGGAGTGGCTGCGCCGCTAAACGGTTACCCCCCGGTCCGGCCCGGGCCCCTCGAGCACGCCCACCCGGGCCCCGACCGCCGGATGCCCTGGCGGTCGGCATCGCACCGCGGCCCCGCACCGGCCGCACGCAGGCGGGTCGTGGGGCGGGGCCCCTCCGGGGCGTCTCCTCGGCTCGCGAACCCTCAGCCCGACCGGCCCGTTGGTCGGCGGTGGGTTCGCTCGGCCTGCGGGGACGCCCCGGAGTGTCCCCACCCCACCCGAAGCCTCGGGCCGGCTCCGGCGAGGGCGTATGTGGGACGGTCCGGCCATGGTCGACCGGCGCGGGCGGGTCGGGGGTGGGTTCGGTGCGCCCGGCGGGCCCTGGGCCCCGGACCGGAGGGCGGGGGCGGTCCTGGACCGGCGCCGCCGGGCGGGGGTGGCGTCGGTAGGGTGGGCGGATGGACGAGCCGGAGATCCGACCCCTGGACCTGAGCGACGATGACACCGCGGCCGGTGTCCACCGGGTCGGGCTGGCCGCGTACGCGGTGGAGGCGGAGCTGATCGGCTTCGGGGGGATTCCGGCGTTGGGCGAGAGCCTCGAGCAGATGCGGGGGCGTGCCCTGCACTGGGTCGGGGCGGTGTCCGGCGGCGGGGAGATCGCCGGGTTCCTCGCCTGGGAGGAGCAGGCCGGCGGCGTCGGGATCGACCGGCTCTGCGTGGACCCCGCCCGGTTCCGCCGCGGCATCGCCTCCCGGCTGCTGCGCCACGCGCTGACGGAGCTCTTCCCCGGCCGGCCCGTCACGGTCACCACGGGCGCCGCCAACAGCCCCGCCGTGGCCCTCTACACCCGCACCGGCTTCACCCGTGGCCCGGACTTCTCCCCCGCCCCGGGCCTGGTCATGGCCTCGTTCACCACCGGCGCCTGAGGACCGCGGCCGCGCTCACTCGTCGCCCGGCAGGGCGTCCGCGGGGTCGAACGAGTCGTCCAGCGACTTCATCAGCCGGTCCCGCTCGACCTCGTCCAACGGCACCGGCGCCACGTCGGCCGCATCCGTCAGCCGGCGGAACCCGCCCCGCCGTTGGAGCCGCCCGCTGACCCGGACCGGCAGCCCCACCAGGTGCGCGTGCCCCGCGACCCGGTACGCCTCCTCGTCCAGCGCGACCCGGACGTACGGGATCTCCGCCCCCGCCAGGACCCGCAGCCGGACCGTGCCCCCGCCGCCCGCCGCCGCGCGCCGCATCCGTACCACCGCGCCCGCGAGCCGGACCGCCACCGCCGGCTCGGTCCGGGTGTAGCGGGCGGCGGCCTCGCGGAGCACCGGCAGGTCGCCGGGCGAGAACTCCACCGGCTCCGGGCGGGCCGCGCACCCCGCCGGGACCCCCGCCGCCGGAGCCCAGGCCAGCGCGACCCGGGCCCCCTCGGAGCCGCGGACCAGCGCGATCAGCGCATCGGCGAGCTCCCGGCTGACCCCGGCCCGCACGGCCGCGTCGAAGGCGTCCATGCCGCCCGTGGCCCGCCGGTAGTCCACCGCCTCGCGCGCCGCGTGCAGCGCGTGGTGCAGCCGGGTCACCGTCCCCCGCCCGCCGTCCACCGGGACGAAGGCGGTGAGCCGGCGCCCGCCGGGACAGGGCCCCACCAGGACCCCTTCCAGGGCCCGTTCGGCCTTCGCCCGGTGCCGGGCCCCGTAGTACCCGGCCCGCTCCCGGTCGGCCAGGGCCCCGGCCAGCAGCAGCCTGCGGGCGGCCGAGCGCAGCTGTTCCTGCACCGTCCAGTCGGCCTCGCCCCGCAGCCCGTACGCCCCTTCGGGGATCTCCCGCTCCCAGCGGACCTCGTCACTGGGCAGGCTCAGCCCGTACAGCACCTCCCGCGCCGACGGCAGCGCGCTGCGCGAGAGCGCGGTCAGCGCCTCCTCCAGCAGGTCGGCGCAGTCGGGGAAGCTGCGGCTCTCGGGGACGAGCAGGCTGGTGCCCCCGGTGCCCGCGGCAGGGGCGGCGGGCGGGGTCCAGCGCCCGTAGCGTCCGGCGGCCCCGCCGCGCCGCAGCCAGCCGTGCCGGTGCAGCAGCGCGCCCAGCACCGCCGGGTCGACGTGCGCGGGGTCGGGCGTCCCGGAGGAGAAGCCCGCGGACGACAAGGGTTCGGGGTGCGGTGCGTGCCAGTTCATCAGGGTGTCCCTCCCGACCCGACCCGGGTCATGATCTCGCACAGCGCACGGTCGTCGAAGATCCGCGAGGTCGGGATCCGTACGGTGGTCCGGCGCCGGCCGGTCACGGGGTGTCCGGCGAGGTTGGTCCAGTAGCAGCAGTGCCGCAGGTCGAGCCGGTCGTGTCCGGCGGCGAGCCATTGGTCGCGCTCCCGCGGGACGAGCATCACGACGAGGATCTTGTGGACGGCGACCGGGGTGCGGGCCAGCTTCACCAGGTGCTCGTTGTCCAGGGTGAAGCCGAAGGTGGGCCCGGCCGGCCGCGGCGGTATCTGGTAGGTCGCCTTCAACTGCACCTTGATGGTGACCTCGTCGTCGACGACGTGTTCGGGGGCGCCGTGGCTGACGTGCCAGTCGATGCCGTTGTCCGGAAAGGGCTGGGACAGCGAGCAGCCGGCCGCGGCGGCGACGGCGTGCAGGTATCCCACCTGGAGGGTCTCCATGCAGGCGGTGGTGGCGAGTGCGCCGCGCAGCGGTCCGCTCCGCGCCCCGCCCGGCGTGCCGGCGCGCGGATCGATCTGCCCCGCCAGCACCCCGCCCTGTTCGGGCCGTGTGAGCGCCATGGCCGGCTCCCCATGCCTTGCGGGCTCTGCCGTGGGTGGTGGGTGGGGTGACGACCGGTCATGTGCACGGCCCCCCAAGGGTGTTGTCTCCGCATGCGGGTCGCGGCAAACGGCGTACGGGGCAAACAGCCCGGGTATCACCGATGCGGGCAAGGGTGGCGTGTTCCGGGTGCGCCCCATCTGCCGATCGGGGACGAGGAGTTCGCCATGACACGCTGGTACGAGGGCCCGCTGGCCGCATTCGACACGGAGACGACCGGGGTGGACGTCGAGGAGGACCGGATCGTGTCCGCCGCGCTCGTCGTGCAGGAGTGCGCGGGCGGGCGGGTGCGCACCACGCGCTGGCTGGTCAATCCCGGCATCCCGGTGCCCCCGGGGGCCACGGAGGTGCACGGCCTGACCGACGAGCACCTCCAGCGCCACGGGCGTTGGCCGGCACCCGTCGTGGAGGAGATAGCCCGCGGCCTCGGGGAGCAGCAGGTGGCGGGCCGGCCGGTGGTGGTGATGAACGCGCCCTTCGATCTGACGCTGCTGGACCGGGAGTTGCGTCGGCACCGGGCGTCGTCGCTGACGCGGTATCTGGACAACCGGCCGCTGACGGTGCTGGATCCGCGGGTGCTGGACAAGCACCTGGACCGCTACCGCAAGGGCCGCCGGACCCTGACGGACCTGTGCGCGCACTACGGGATAGAGCTGGAGGGCGCGCACGACGCGGCGGCGGACGCACTGGCCTCGCTGGAGCTCGTACGGGCGGTGGGGCGCCGGTTCGCGGCCCGTCTGGAGCGGCTGTCGCCGGCCGAACTGCACACGCTGCAGGCGGTGTGGCACGCGGCGCAGGCGCGGGGGCTGCAGGCGTGGTTCGCGCGGCAGGGGACGCCGGAGCCGGTGGATCCGCACTGGCCGCTGCGGCCGGGCCTGTCGACGGCGGCGTAGAACGCAGGCGGCGCAGGACCAACGTCCCGGGTGCCGGACATGCGGAAGGCCGGCCCGTCGGATGACGGACCGGCCTCTCCCGGTGGGCGATACTGGGATCGAACCAGTGACCCCTTCGGTGTGAACGAAGTGCTCTCCCGCTGAGCTAATCGCCCGGGAACGCACTGAACAATACAGAAGCCTTGGGGCTGGTTCAAACCGCTTCCGGCGACGCGGCCAGCCGGGTCTCGATGCCGCGCCGCCCGGCCCGCATCATCAGGGCGTGGTTGAGCCGGAACACGGGCCGTCCGGGCAGCGCCAGGCGCCGCATCAGGGGCCGGCGCACCTCGACCTCCTGCTCGTACAGCGCGCGGGTGCGCGCGCGGCCCGTTCCGGCGCGGGGCCTTACGGTCCACCGGGCCCAGCCTTCGAGATCGCCGTGCAGGGACACCTCCAGCACGCCGCGGACCGGGTCGCGCAGCAGTTCGGCGACGGTCACCCGGAGCGCGTACGGCAGGACGGAGCGGACGGTCGCGGTGCCGGTGCGGTCGTCGACCGGCTCGACCCGGCGGATCTGGGGCCACCAGTGCGGGTAGTCCCCCGGGCGTTCCAGTACGGCGTAGACGCGTGCGGGCGGGGCGTCGAGGTCCCACACGCTGCGGAAGCGGTAGCGGCTCCAGCGGTCCCAGCGGCTGCGGTCCATGGATCCAGTCTGGCCCGCATCGGGCCCCGGTACGCCCCGTTCCGCCGGACCGTGCGTACTCAGGGCGGATCTGAGTACGCACACCCATGTCCCGAGGGGGTGACGGCCGCCACACTGCGAACCATGAACACCCCTCTGCCGCCGGCCGAAGAGCTGGCGCTCATCGACCGTGAGCTGGCTCAACTCGATGCCCGGCGCCTCTACTTGCTGGGCCGCCGCGACTGGCTGCTGCGGCTTCCGGCTCCCCTCGCCTGGGCTCCCGCGGCGCCCGCGCACCCCAAGGAGGCCTCGGCGCCGAGCGCGCAGAACGTCCTGCTGACCCTGGGCGCGGTGCTCCTGGCCGTGGCCGCCCTGGCCTTCACGCTGCTCAGCTGGGGGTCGCTCGGGATCGCGGGGCGCTCGGCGGTGCTGGCCGCGGTGACGGCGGCCGCGCTGGCCGCGCCGGTGCCGCTGCTGCGCCGCGGGCTGGCCTCGACGGCGGAGTCGGTGGCGGCGGTGGGGCTGCTGCTGACCGTGCTGGACGCCTACGCCCTGTACGCGGTCGGCCTGCCGGGCACGGACGGCACCGCGTACGCGGCCGGGGCGGCGGCGGTCCTGGCGGCGGTGTGGGCCGGGTACGGCTCCGCGCTGCGCACGCTGCGGATCCCGCTGCCGGCGGCGGTGCTCGCGGCGCAGTTCCCGCTGCCGCTGGCCGCGCTGGCGGCGCAGGCGGGACCGCAGGAGCTCGGCTGGGCGCTGCTGGCGACGGCGGCGCTGGACGCGGCGCTCGCGCTGCGGGCCCGGGCGGCTGCGGTCCCGGCGGCGGTGCTGGGGGCGGGGGCGCTGCTGATCGGCGCGACCGGGTCCTGGTCGGCGGCCTCGGCGGGCGCCGCGCTGGCCCCGGCGGGGCTGCTGCTGGCGGCCGCTGCGCTGGGTACGGCGGCGGCGTGGCGGGAGCCGCGCGCCTGGGCCGCGGCGCTGGCGGGCGGTGTGGCGGCGGTGGTCGCGCTGGGCGGGGTGGCGCGCCCCGCGCTGACCGGTCTGCTCTCCGGGGGCGCCTGGGTGGTGGCGGCGCACCTTGTGGTGGCGCTCCCGCTGCTCGCCGTCGTACGGGTCCGCGCGGTCCCGGAGCCGGTACGGCGGGGGCTGGCGCTGGCGGGCTCGGCGGTGGCCGCCCTGGCCGCGCTGGCGGCCGGGGCGGCGGCGGCCTCGACCCTGGTGGACCGGGTCGGGGTGCTCGACGAGGTGTGGGCGGCGACGGCCCCGGCGCGGGACCCGTACTGGCCGGGGGCGGCGGTTCCGGTGACGCTGCTGATGGCGGCGGGGGCCGGCCGGTGGCTGTCGCGGGTGTCGCCGCGGCCGGAGCCGGGGACGGCGGCGGTGATCTTGGCCTGGGCGGGGCTGTTCACGGCCCCCGAGCTGCTCGGCCTGCCGGTGGCGGCGGTGTTCGCCGCCCAGACGGCGGTGACGGGCGCCGCGGCGGTGGCGGCCCTGCGCACCCGGGAGCGCGCGGCCGGGCTGACGGCCGCCGGGTGCGCGCTGCTCGGGGCCGTGAGCGTGTCCCTGGGCGCGCTGGACGGCCGGGCGGCCACCTTCGCGGTGTGGGGGCTGCTGGGCGCGCTCTGCGCGGCAGGAGCGGCCTACGGGCCCGCTCCACGCCCGGTGCGGGCGGGGGCGGCGGTGTGCGCCGTCGGGTACGCCACGGGGCTGCTGGTGGCGGCGGCCGCCGTGTCGGACCTGGCGGTGGTCTGGTGGGCACTGCCGGTCCTGGCCGTGCCGGCGGTGGTGGCGGCGCTCGGGCCGAAGCTGGGCGCGGTGCGGGTGCCCGCCGAAATCGCCGCGGGCGCGGCCGGCATCCTGGCGGTCGTCCTGTCGACGGGCCGCGCCGGGACCCTCGCGCTGGTCCTCGCCCTGGCCGCGGTGATCTGCTCGGGCGCCGCGGTGCGGGCCGACCGGCGGGCGCTGGGCTGGGCGGCGGGGGCGCTGTTCGCGGCGGCGAGCTGGGTGCGGCTGGCGCAGGCAGGGGTCACGGCCCCGGAGGCGTACACGCTGCCGGTGACGGTGCCCGCCCTCGTGCTGGGCCTCCTGCGGCGGCGTACGGACCCGGCGGCGTCCTCGTGGACGGCGTACGGGCCGGGGCTGGCCGCGACCCTGCTGCCGAGCCTGCTGGCCGTCTTCGGCGGTTCCCCGACCGGGACGGCGAGCTGGTTGCGCCCGCTGCTGCTGGGCCTGGCCGCGCTGGGAGTGACCCTGGCGGGCGCCCACCGGCGGCTCCAGGCCCCGCTGCTGCTGGGCGGCGCGGTGCTTGCGGCGGTGGCGCTGCACGAGCTGGCCCCGTACGTGGTGCAGATCGCGGGGGCGCTGCCGCGCTGGGTGCCGCCGGCCCTGGCGGGCCTGCTGCTGCTGGCGGTGGGGGCGACGTACGAGAAGCGGCTGCGCGAGGCCCGGCGCCTGAAGGACGCGATCGGGCGGCTCGGGTGACCTGCCGGGACCGCGGAAACGCCAAGGGCCCGGAGACGGTGAAAGTCTCCGGGCCCTTGGTCCGGGTGGGCGATACTGGGTTCGAACCAGTGACCCCTTCGGTGTGAACGAAGTGCTCTCCCACTGAGCTAATCGCCCGGACGCACCGCAAACATTACCGCATGTCAGCGGTGCTCCATGACCACCACCGGCCGATCACTGGTCCTTGAGGTTCCAGGGCAGCACGAGCCCGTACTTCCACAGGTAGAAGCCGATCAGCGCGCCCGCGATCAGGAGGCCCACGGTGGTCAGGACGAGGTTGCGGCGGCGGACCTTGGGATCGAGCGCCTTCTGCGCCGCCTCGGTGACCTTGCGCTTGGTCCAGCGCAGGACGAGGTGCGCCCAGGCGAACTCGGTGGCCCAGATCGCCAGGCCCGCGAAGATCGCGACCCAGCCGGGGCCGGGCAGGACGAGCATGGCGACGCCGGCCCCGATGACCGCCAGGCCGACGACGAAGACACCGACCTGCCAGCTCAGGTGCAGGCTCCGGCGGGCCTTGATGAAGGCGGGCGCCTTCGAGACGTGCTCCGCCTCATCGGCGGCCGGCTCCGGCCCCTTGCCAACGGACTCGTTCTCGCGGTCACTCCCCGTATTCATGAGAGCGAATCTACCGGAGCCGGAAGCAGAATCCAGCGGAGCCCGAAGCACACGCGAATGACCGTTTGGATCCGCCGTCCGAGGGACCCAGAGGTCCGCAAAACGGTCAGAGGGGTTTACAACGGCACCGTAGGTGGCATGTCGATTTCGCCGACGTGCGAATCCCCGAGCGCACACTGAGCGAAAGGCCCTGGCGCTTATGAACACCACGGTCAGCTGCGAGCTGCACCTGCGCCTCGTTGTGTCGAGCGAGTCCTCACTGCCTGTTCCCGCGGGCCTGCGGTATGACACGGCCGACCCCTACGCCGTGCACGCCACCTTCCACACCGGCGCCGAGGAGACGGTCGAATGGGTGTTCGCCCGCGACCTCCTCGCGGAGGGCCTGCACCGGCCCACCGGTACCGGCGACGTCCGCGTCTGGCCCTCCCGCAGCCACGGTCAGGGCGTCGTCTGCATCGCCCTGAGCTCACCGGAGGGAGAAGCGCTGCTCGAAGCACCCGCCCGAGCACTCGAGTCGTTCCTCAAGCGGACGGACGCCGCGGTCCCGCCCGGGACCGAGCACCGGCACTTCGACCTCGACAAGGAGCTCTCCCACATCCTGGCCGAAAGCTGAGCCAGGCCCTCCGCCGCGCGACACCGTCCGACTCGGGGCGACGGTGTGCGCCGGACAACCACATAGGCAGTGCCGGCGCTGTCCACGCGGGAGCCATCCGCGCGGACGGCGCCGGTGTGCGTGCCCGGCCCTCTCGGCCGAGTACCCGCTAGAGTCGGCCCCCATCGGCGGCGGCAGCCCGTCGCCGCAGGCCCGGCCCTTGAGGGAGACCCCGTGCAGATCCCCCACGACACCCGTCGCGCGCTCGACGTCGTCGTCGCGCTGGTGAACACCGCGGCCGAGGCGGACCAGCCCGACGGGCTCTCCGACATCAGCGCGCTGCGTGATTTCGTGCAGGAGTACTCGATCAGCGACGTCGGCGAGCTCGGCGCCCGCGACCTGGCCGGGGTCCGCACGGTGCGCGGCAAGTTCGCCCAGGTCTTCGCGGCACCGAACGCCCGTGCGGCCTCCGTGCTGATCAACGAGCTGGTGGCGACGGCCGGCACGACCCCGCAGCTCACCGACCACGACGGCTACGACTGGCACGTGCACTACTTCGCGCCGGGCGCCTCGGTGGGCGACCACCTCGCGGCCGACGGGGGCATGGCCCTGGCCTTCATCGTGGTCTCCGGCGAACAGGAACGGCTGCGCCGCTGCGAGGCCCCGGACTGCCGGCGCGCTTTCGTGGACCTCTCCCGGAACCGCTCGCGGCGCTACTGCGACAGCCGGACCTGCGGCAACCGGCTGCACGTGGCGGCGTACCGGGCCCGGCGCAAGGAAGCCGACGCGGGGCACTCAGAGCAGGAAGAGGTCGTGCACGGCGGCCAGCAGCAGCAGGACGCCGATCACGGCTAGGAAGATCATCAGGGGCGGCTGGGAGAGCGCGAAGAGGCAGCCTCGCGGCTCCTCGGCGACAGGGGCGGGTACCGGCGCGGGCACCGAGGGCTCACTCTGGGATGTTTCGAGCATGTCGGGGCGATGATGGCGCAGCTCGCCGCCATCCGTCCCTCAACACGCCATTTTCCGCCCGGGAGTTCGCCCGATTTCGTGGACCGCGGCGCTCCGGGGCCGCTGCGGCCGCTCAGATCCCGTGCTTCTTGAGGATGGCCTCGATGTCGGAGAAGTCGTCCGCCGCAGCGGCGGCCTGCGGCTTCCCGCCCGCGGCGGGCCGCGAGCGGGCGCCGGAGCCGAGCGAGGGTGCGGAGGCGCCCGGGGCCACGGCCTCCGGGGCCGGGCTCCCCTTGGCCGCCCTGGCCGGCTTCCCGGACCCGCCGAGCCTGCGGCGCTCGACGGCGCGGGTGGTCATGAACAGCAGCCAGGACAGCCCCAGCAGGGCGAAGCCGGCCCAGACGGCCGGATTGAAGACCATCCCGGACACCCACTCCACGACACCGGTCAGCACCAGGCCGACGGGTACCAGCGCGTACGCGGCGATGCGCGCGGCGGCCAGGAAGCGCCTGCGGTAGGCGGTCAGCGCGGCGATGCCCAGGCCCGCCGCGGACACCGCGGAACAAATGGTCTCGGCGAGCATGCGGTCCTCCAGGTGTGGGCGGTCTGTCCCCGTCCATCGTGCCCCGCCCGTGGCCCCGCGGGCCAGGTGCACGGCCCCCCGCGGACGGATCTCGGGGAGATCTCCGGGTCGCGCCTCCTCCTCGGGTCCCGGTCGGTACACCGGGGCTGGGAGACTGTCCCCATGACCGATTCCGTGATCCTCGACGTCTGGTGCGAGCTCCAGTGCCCCGACTGCCACAGCGCGCTCGACGACGTACGCGCCCTGCGGGCCCGCTACGGCGACCGGCTGGACATCCGGCTGCGCCACTTCCCCCTGGAGAAGCACAAGCACGCCTTCGCCGCGGCGCAGGCCGCCGAGGAGGCCGTGGAGCAGGGGCAGGGCTGGCCGTTCGCGGAGGCCGTGCTGGCGCGCACCGCGGAGCTGGGCGAGCGCGGCGAGCCGGTCCTGCTGGACGTGGCGCGTGAACTCGGCCTGGACGTCGAGGAGTTCGACACCGCCCTGATCGACGGACGGCACATCCTGATCGTCGACGCCGACCAGGCCGAGGGCAAGGCGATCGGCGTCACCGGCACCCCGACCTACGTGATCGGCGGCGAGCGCCTGGACGGCGGCAAGAGCCAGGAGGGCCTGCGCGCCCGCATCGAGGAGATCGCGGACCGCCTGCTCGCCGGCTAGTGCTGGGACCGGAAAGGTTCGCCGGTCAGAGCATTAGGTCAGCTGCTTCGCGGCGTTCACCATGAAGTCCCGGTAGCCGAGCGACGCGTACAGCCGGCGGGCCGGGGTGTTGTCCTCGTGGACGTGCAAGCCCAGCCGCCGGGCTCCCGCCGCCAGGGCGGCGTGCTCGGCCAGCAGCATGAGGGTGCGCCCGTGCCCCCGCCGCCGGTGCTCGGGGGCGACGGCGACGTCCCACACGTACGGGGCGGGGCCGAGGCCCGGCAGGTCGCGCTCCCCCACCCACAGGGTGCCCAGGATCGCCCCGTCCGGCGCCTGGAGCAGGAGGAACGCCGAGCCGGGGGTGTCCCGCCCGGCCGGCAGCAGCACGGCGTGCTCCGCGCGGGACGCGGCCAGGGCCTGGTCGGCGGTCGTCCCGGGCCGGATCAGGTGGTCGGCGTACTCCAGGACGGCCCGCTCCTGCCAGGCGTCGTACTCGGTCCGGGTCATGGCCCGGCCGCTGCCGCCGGGCGGGAGGGCGGGCGGTGCGGCCGGCAGCTCCTTGACCTGGACCCGGCCGGTCACGCGGTAGCCGAGGGCCTCGGCCATCCGCAGCGCCGGCGCCGCGTCGGCGGGTACCGACACGGCGATGCTCGTGCAGCGCCAGGAGCGCAGCACCTCCTCGGCGGCGAGCGCGGCGACCGTGCCGCGCCCGCGCCGCCGGTCCGGTTCGTCGATCCGCAGCCCCCGGATCACACCGACCTCCGGCTGTGCGGCCGAGCGGGTGGCGAGCTCGAGGCTGCCGACGTGCCGGCTGTTGACCCGGACCTCGTACGTCCGTGAGCGGGTGCCGTCACTGTGCTGCTGGAGCGGCTGTGCGGGCCGCAGGGTGGTGGTCATCACCTCGTGTTGTACCTGCCCGGCGGCCCCGCGTACACCGGGTTCACGGATCGAGGTCGGCCCCGGCCTTCGCCTCGAAGATCCGCATGGCCTCGGCGGTGACCGGGCCGGGGGCGGCGAGCTCCCGGCCGTCGATCCGCAGGACCGCCTGGACGTCGCGCAGCGAGGAGGTCAGGAAGACCTCCTCGGCCTGCTCCAGCACCTCGAAGGGCAGGTCGGTCTCCTTGGCCCCGGCCCATTCGACGACCAGGGCGCGGGTGATGCCGGCGAGGCAGCCCGATGCCAGGGGCGGGGTGTGCAGTTCTCCGTCGAGCACGATGAAGACGTTGGAGCCGGTGCCCTCGCAGAGCCGTCCCACGGTGTTGGCGAGGAGCGCCTCGGAGGCCCCGGCGCGGGCGGCGGTGGCGAGGGCCACGACGTTCTCCGCGTACGAGGTGGTCTTCAGGCCGGCCACGGCGGAGCGCTCGTTGCGTACCCAGTCCACCCGGACGACGGCGGTGGTGTCCGGGCGCCGTACGGACTCCGCGACGGCGACGACCAGCGTGGGCGCCGCGTCCCCGCGGTCGGAACCGAGGGGGGAGACCCCGCCGGTGTAGGTCACCCGCAGCCGCCCGAACGGCATCGGGTTCGCTTCCAGGACGGCCGCGCACGCGCGGCGCACCTCGTCGAGGTCGGGGTCCGGAAGGCCGAGGCCGCGCGCCGAGCGGGTCAGCCGCTCGAGGTGGCGGGTGAGCGCGAAGGCCTGCCCGCGCTCCGCCTTGAGCGTCTCGAACACGCCGTCTCCCACGGTCAGCCCGTGGTCGAAGACCGACACCTTCGCGCCGTCCACGTCCCGCAGCGCTCCGTCGAGCCAGATCCTCATGCGTGCGGCTCCTTTCACAGTCCCGTACGTCCCGTTCGTCCTGCCTCCTGCGCCCCCGACGCTACCCGCAGCAGGCGGGCGGCCTTGAGTTCGGTCTCCGCCCATTCCCGGTCGGGGTCGGAGCCCCAGGTGATGCCCGCGCCGGTGCCGAACAGCAGGCGGGGGCCGCCGGGGGCCTCCCGGTCGATCCAGAAGGTGCGGATGCCGACGGCCAGCTCCGCGGTGCCCCGGTCGGCGTCGACCCAGCCGATGCCGCCGCAGTAGGGGCCGCGCGGCGCGGTCTCCAGGGCCTCGATGATCCGCAGGGCGGAGGACTTGGGCGCCCCGGTGACGGAGCCGGGCGGGAAGGCGGCGGCGAGCAGCTGGGGCCAGCCGGCGCCGTCGGCGAGCACGCCGCTGACCGTGGAGACGAGGTGGACCAGGCCCGGGTGCTCCTCGACGGCGCACAGCTCGGGGACGGTGACGGAGCCGGTGGCGCACACCCGGCCCAGGTCGTTGCGGACGAGGTCCACGATCATCACGTTCTCGGCGTGGTCCTTGGGGAGCAGGTCGGCGACGGTGCGGCCGGTGCCCTTGATGGGGCCGGACTCGATGCGGCGGCCGGACCGGCGCAGGAAGAGCTCCGGGGAGGCGGTGGCGATCTCGACGCCGTGGGCGGGGAGCCGAATCGTTCCTGCGTAGGGCGCGGGGTTGCCGCGGGCGAGCAGGGCGGTGAGTGCGTCCACGTCGGCACCGGCCGGATCGGGCAGCGGCGCGGACATCACGCGGCAGAGGTTGGCCTGGTAGACCTCGCCCGCGGCGATGTGCTCGCGGATGCGGCGGACGCCGGCGGTGTACGCGGCGCGGTCGAGCGAGGTGGACCACTGGTCGGCGTCGGGGCCCCGCCAGGCGCCGGGTCGCGGCGTGGGGACGGGGTCGGGGCGTATGTCTCCGAAGCGCGCGCAGACGAGCCGCCCTTCGAAGTCGGCGGTCACCGCCCAGAAGCCGGTGGAGTCCAGGGCCGCGGGATCGCCGGTGACGTCTCGGAGGTCGGTCGCGAGGAGGCCGCCGAAGCGGGCCAGGGGAGGCAGGTCGTGCACGGCTGCGAGTCTATGACCGGTGGCGCCGCGGCGCCGGTGAGGTGACAGCGGGGTGACCGCCGGTGATCGAGCGGCAGCACGCTGCGGAAACGCGTTTTTGAGCTGGCCCCGGAATCCGCTAGAGTTCAACACGTCGCCAGGGAGCGAAGGGGCAAAACCCCGGAGCAAACGCGGTGACCTGCGGACGTAGCTCAGTTGGTAGAGCACCACCTTGCCAAGGTGGATGTCGCGAGTTCGAGTCTCGTCGTCCGCTCGAAGTGGGGGATTTCTTCCCGAGAACCCCTGCAGCTCCATGGTGGAGTGGCCGAGAGGCGAGGCAACGGCCTGCAAAGCCGTCTACACGGGTTCAAATCCCGTCTCCACCTCCAAGGACGATTAGCTCAGCGGGAGAGCGCTTCCCTGACACGGAAGAGGTCACTGGTTCAATCCCAGTATCGTCCACTGATCCGCAAGGATCTCCGCGCGATTAGCTCAGCGGGAGAGCGCTTCCCTGACACGGAAGAGGTCACTGGTTCAATCCCAGTATCGCGCACGCAGCACCTGCACCACATGTTCCACCTGCGGCTTCAGGCCGTTCCCGCGCGATTAGCTCAGCGGGAGAGCGCTTCCCTGACACGGAAGAGGTCACTGGTTCAATCCCAGTATCGCGCACCACCGGGAAGCCCCGGCCGTCGAGACGGCCGGGGCTTTCGCGTTCCTCCCCTCAGGAGGAGAAGAGCATCCGGCCGAAGCCGCCCCTGTGGTGGCCGTGGTGGCCGTGGCCGCCGTGGTGCGGGGCGCCCCACGCGGGAGCCGGTGCCGGGTAGGGGGCCGGGGGCACGGGGGGCGGCGGGACCTGGCCGTACTGCTGGGCGGTGTACTGGGACTCCAGGCGGGTGAGCGCCTCGAGCTCGCCGTAGTCGAGGAAGATGCCGCGGCAGCCGCTGCACTGCTCGATCTGGACCCCGTTGCGGTTGTAGGTGTGCATCATGGCGTGACACTTCGGACACTGCATGACCGGATCAACTCCTCGCCGTGGACGTCGCCATCGGATGCATGCCCGATGGCGGGAGCCTCACCCTACGGGGGAGGCTCGGACTCCAAGTCGGGTAGGAGGGCTGCGATGCGGGCACAGGCGTCCGCCATCAGCCGCTCCTCGTCGTCGAGTCGGCGGCCGGCTCGCGCCGCTTTGGCCAGGGACAGCGCCGCCGTCTGCACGGTGAGCGCCCGGGCGGCGAGGTCGAGTTCCGGCCAGGGGTCGCTGCCGGGCGGACCGGCCGCCGGACCGCCCGCGGACCGGTAGGCCTCGAGGAAGCGCAGCCAGGTGGCGGTGTCGAGCAGCCCGGCGGCGTACCAGGCGGCCGGGCGGGCCAGGTCCCAGGCGGGCGCGCCGACCCCGAGGTCGTCGACGTCGATGAGGAGCCAGGCCCCCGCCGGGGCGGGATGGCGCACCAACTGCCCCAGGTGCAGGTCTCCGTGGCACAGGGCCCCGCCGGCCGGGGGCGGCGCCTCGCCGCGCGCCCAGGCCGGCAGGGACCGGGCGGCGGCCCGTACGGCGCGCAGGGCACCGGGCTCGGTCCCCAGCGGCTGCGCCCGCGCCAGCCGGTCCAGGGCGCGGGCGAGCTTGGCCGGTCCGCGCATCGGCGGGACCGGGCCCGGGAGTCCGTCGGGCGGGGTGCGGTGCAGGGCGGCCAGGAGCCGGCCGGCCTCCTCCCAGGGCGCGTCCTCGGGGCGCTGCGGATCCACCGGAGCCCCGTAGGGCCACAGGGAGACGGGCCTGCCGTGGAGGGAGCCGGTGCGCAGCGGCGGCAGCAGCACCCCGGCCAGCGCCGTCGCCCCGGCGATGCGCAGCCGGGCGGCGAGGGCCTGCCGGTCGCTGTCCGCGGCATGGGCCTTGGCCACGGTGTCGCCGTGGCGCACGAGGGTGCCGTCGGGCCGGTCGGCGAGCACCTGGTACGCCCCCGGGGCGCGGCCGCCCGCGCCCCAGGCCGCGAGGGCGGCGGGCAGGGCGCGGGGGGTCAGGGCGCGAACGGCTCGTCGCTCCAGCGGAACCAGGCCTCCTCCCCGTCGATGTGCAGCAGGAACTCGGCCACCGGGCCGGTGGGCGATGCGAGGGTGAGCGCCCGCGCGATGACCTCGTACGCGGCGTCGAAGCGCTCGCCGTATTCGCCGGCGGCCATCAGGGCGAGGACCTCGTCGAACCAGGGTTTGACCTCGGCGAAGGCCGGTTCGGGCGCGAACCTGCCGCGCAGCCAGGGGAAATCGGCCTCGGTGACGGTGACGGTGCCCAGCAGGGCGCCCCTGCGCAGCAGCCGCCAGGTGGTGCCGTCGGACGTCACGTGCCCTCCCCTCGTGCGGCACGAGCGTACGCGCAGGACGGCGCGGCGTGGAAGCGGGAGGTAAGCGGGGAGAAGGCGGAAGGCAAGGGAAGGGGAGGGGAAGGGAAGGGAAGGGAAGGAGAAGCGGCACGACGAGCGGCAGGAGAGCCCATGAAAAAGGGTGCTGCCCGTCCGACTCCCCAGTCGTACGGGCAGCACCCTTCACCTGCCGTCCGTCGTCACGCCCCCGTCCCCACGGGGTGTGACGGGCCGGTTCCCGGGCCGCTCTCCCGGGCCGTGGCGCCGCTCAGCGCCCCAGCATCGAACCCACGGACGACGCCTGTGCCGCCACCTGCTCGAAGCCTCCGAAGAGGAAGAGCAGGAGGGCGGCCAGGGGGAGCACCATCGCAGCGGCCACCAGCGGGTGGCGCGTACCGGACTCATGGCCGTTGAACGCGAATGCCTTGCGTCCCTGCCGTACGACGTCCGCCATGGTCCTCTCCCTGTCGTTGGCAGCGGCGGGCTTTTGACCTCGGGGGACGAGTGCGCCACCCGCCGCTTGTCTTCAACACTAGGCGCGCACAGGGGCTGCGGCCTCATGCCCTCGTACCCATTGGCGGGCCTCCGGGAGGATGACGGGCGCCGGTCGGTGTACTCCCCTGGGTGGAGACGGCTCCCCCAGTGTCGGGGTCTTCCCGGAGGGGGTCAGCGCAGGGTGGTGACTTCGCTCACTTCCGTCACTCCCTGTTCCTGCGTGACCGCCGACACGGCACGGGCGTGATCCACTGGCCGATCCGCGGCGTACCGGCACGGCCGGACCGGGTGCGGACGGCGAAGATCGCCCAACCCCCTTGCCCGAAAGCCGGATTGATCAAACGGGCCGCGCCGGTGCTCCGGCGGGGCCGGACAGCTGAGAACCCCTCAAGTGTGCCGCTCCGCACTGACAATCGAATCTCCCGGCGAGGGCGCGGCCTCTGAGCGCACATGCCGGATCGTCCGTAAGCTGTGCCACGTCAACAGGACGACCGGTCAGCGGGGTGGACATGGCGATGATGCGGCTCCGGCGCGAGGACCCGCGTGTCGTCGGCTCGTTCAGACTGCACCGACGGCTCGGCGCCGGCGGCATGGGCGTGGTCTACCTGGGATCGGACCGGCGCGGGCAGCGCGTCGCGCTCAAGGTCATCCGGCCGGACCTGGCCGAGGACCAGGAGTTCCGCTCCCGGTTCGCCCGCGAGGTGTCCGCCGCCCGCCGCATCCGGGGCGGGTGCACCGCACGCCTGGTGGCGGCGGATCTGGAGGCCGAGCGGCCGTGGTTCGCGACCCAGTACGTCCCCGGGCCATCCCTGCACGACAAGGTGGCCGAGGAAGGCCCCCTGACGGCCGCGCAGATCGCCGCCATCGGTGCCGCGCTCTCCGAGGGCCTGGTCGCCGTGCACGAGGCGGGGGTCGTCCACCGGGACCTCAAGCCCTCGAACATCCTCCTCTCCCCCAAGGGCCCGCGGATCATCGACTTCGGGATCGCCTGGGCCACCGGGGCGAGCACCCTGACCCACGTGGGAACGGCCGTCGGATCCCCCGGCTTCCTCGCGCCCGAACAGGTGCGCGGCGCCGCGGTCACGCCCGCGACGGACGTCTTCGCCCTCGGCGCCACCCTCGCCTACGCGGCGACCGCCGACTCCCCCTTCGGACACGGCAGTTCCGAGGTCATGCTGTACCGGGTGGTGCACGAGGAGCCCCACCTCGTCGGGGTCCCGGACGCGCTCGCGCCCCTCGTACGGGCCTGCCTGGCCAAGGATCCCGAGGAGCGGCCCAGCACGCTCCAGCTGTCGATGCGGCTCAAGGAGATCGCGGCCCGCGAGGCGCAGGGCCTGTCGGACGGCCGCCCGCCCGCGCAGCGCGCCCGCGTCGAGCGGCCGACGGGGCGGCTCACCGAGGAGTACGCCGACCAGCGCACGGAGCGTCGAACCGGCGGCTCCACCCCGCCGCGGGGCCAGGGCGGCTCGCAGAGCGGACCGCACTCGCGGCCCTCGTCCTCCCGCAACCCGCGCACTCCGGGCGGCCCGCCCTCCCGGCCGACGGCGGGGCGTACGGGCGGCCGCCCGGGCCCCCGTACGACGGGAACGGGGCGGCGGCCTTCGCGGCCGGACCCCAAGCTGATGCGGCAGCGGCTGATCGTGTTCGTCGTGGTGACGCTGATCGTGGCCCTGGGCATCGCCGCCGCCCAGAAGTTCTGACCGGGGCTCCCGGGAGCCCGCGTCGCGGTTACGCGCCGGCGCGGCCCTGGGCCACCGCGTAGAAGGCCACCGCGGCGGCGGCGCCCACGTTCAGGGAGTCCACGCCGTGCGCCATGGGGATGCGCACCCATTCGTCGGCGGCGACCAGCGCCTGCGTGGACAGCCCGTCCCCTTCGGCGCCGAGCATCAGCGCGACCCGCTCCAGGGACTGGGGTGCGGCCACGTCGATGGGCGAGGCCTTCTCGTGCGGGGTCAGGGCCAGCAGCTTGAAGCCGGCCTCGCGGACCGAGTCCAGGCCCTTGGGCCAGGCGTCCAGGCGGGCGTAGGGGACGGAGAACACCGCGCCCATGGAGACCTTCACCGAGCGGCGGTAGAGCGGGTCCGCGCAGTCGGGCGACAGCAGGACCGCGTCCATGCCGAGGGCGGCGGCGCTGCGGAAGATGGCCCCGATGTTGGTGTGGTCGTTGACCGCTTCCATGATGACGACGCGGCGCGTGGTGGCGAGGAGTTCCTCGGCCGTCGGCAGCGGCTTGCGCTGCATGGAGGCGAGCGCGCCGCGGTGCACGTGGTAGCCGGTGACGCGTTCGGCGAGCTCCGGGCTGACGGCGTAGACCGGGGCGGGGAGCTCGTCGATGACGTCGCGCATGACGTCGACCCACTTCGCGGAGAGCAGCATCGAGCGCATCTCGTACCCGGCGTCCTTGGCCCGTCTGATGACCTTCTCGCCCTCGGCGATGAAGAGGCCTTCCGCGGGTTCGCGCCTGCGCCGGAGTTCGACGTCGGTCAGGCCCGTGTAGTCGCGCAGGCGCGGGTCGTCGGGGTCCTCGACGGTGATGAGATCAGCCACAGGGTGATACTGCCTTGTCCTGGGTGCGGTGCCAACGGCCAGAGGATGCTCAGGCGCTGGTGCTGGGAAGGGCGCCGGGGTCGAGGACGCCGACGACCTCGCCGATGACGATGACGGCGGGCGGGCGGACCTCCTCGGCGCGGACCCGCTCGCCGACCGTGGCGAGGGTGGCGTCCACCCGGCGCTGGGTGGCGGTCGTGCCCTCCTGGACCACGGCGACCGGGGTCCCGGCGGGCTTCCCGTGCCGTACGAGGGCCTCGGCGATCGAGCCGATCTTGTCCACGCCCATCAGGATGACGAGGGTGCCGGTGAGCTTGGCCAGGGAGGCCCAGTCCACGAGGGAGCGCGGGTCCTCGGGGCCGACGTGCCCGCTGACCACGGTGAACTCGTGGGCCACGCCGCGGTGGGTGACGGGGATGCCGACGGCGCCGGGCACCGAGATGGAGCTGGAGATGCCGGGGACGACGGTGCAGGGGATGCCGGCCTCGGCGAGCGCCTGGAGCTCTTCCATGCCGCGGCCGAAGACGTACGGGTCCCCGCCCTTGAGGCGGACCACGGCCTTGCCGGCCTTGGCGTGCTCGATCAGGGCGTTGTTGATGGCCTCCTGGGCCATGTACCGGCCGTACGGGATCTTCGCGGCGTCGATGACCTCGACGTGCGGGGGGAGCTCGTCGAGGAGGTCGCGGGGGCCGAGCCGGTCGGCGACGACGACGTCGGCCTCGGCCAGGAGGCGGCGGCCGCGCACGGTGATGAGGTCGGGGTCGCCGGGTCCGCCGCCGACGAGGGAGACGCCGGGGGTGTGCGGGCGGGCGGCCGTGAGGGAGCCGTCGCGCAGGCCCTCGACGACCGCGTCGCGGACGGCGGCGGAGCGGCGGGGGTCGTTGCCGCTGAGCACGGCGACGGTGATGCCCTCCACGCGGCCGGTGGCCGGGGTCCAGGCCGTGGCGGCCTCGGCGTCGTCGGCGCGGACGCACCAGACCCGCTCGCGGTCGGCTTCGGCGGAGGCGCGGTCGTTGGCCGCGCGGTCCCGGGTGGCGATGAGCGCGTACCAGGCGCCGGCGAGGTCGCCGTCCTCGTAGCGGCGGCGCTCCCAGCGGATCTCCCCGGTCTCGGCCATGGCGTCCACAGAGGGGGTGGCGGAGGGAGAGATCAGGAGGACGTCGGCGCCGGCCGCGACGAGTGCGGGGAGGCGGCGCTGGGCGACCTGTCCGCCGCCGATGACGACGACGCGGCGGCCGGCCAGCCTGAGACCGACGGGGTACGCGGGGTGTTCAGCCATGGCGGTGCGGCTCCTGATGCGGCGGTCGTCGTTCGGCTTGCCGCTGCGGCGTTGGAGCGGCGGGGGTACTGACGTGCGGTTATGTGGTGGGGTCCACCATACGGCGCGGGGTGTGCGCGGGCGCGGGGCGGGCCCTGCGGGCGGCATTCCCCTCCCCGCCCCTTCCCGAAACCGGGCTCCGCCCCGCCCCGCGCCGGCCACGCCGGCGGGGGGGCCGCACACGCCGGCGAGCCGGACAGCGGGCC
>NZ_JBEZLA010000048.1:0-62754 GCF_040651925.1 Streptomyces sp. NPDC048349
CGCGCACCCCACGCTCGGCCCCGGGCCCGCCGCGCCGGGCCCCCCCCCCGGGGGGGCGGCCCTTCGCGGGTCGGGGCGGCGGTTCAGCAGCCGCAGTCGTCCGAGTCGGTGGGGGCGGTCAGCGGGTCGGCCTCGGCGCGCTGCCGGCCGCCCTGCCAGGTCTCGACCTCGAAGCCCTCGCGGATCCAGTACTCGATGCCGCCGAGCATCTCCTTGACCTGGAAGCCGAGTTCGGCCAGGGCCAGTGCGGAGCGGGCGCCTCCGTTGCAGCCCGGCCCCCAGCAGTACGTCACCACGGGCACGTTCTTGTCGAGGAGCCGCTCGGCCTGTTCGGGGATGAGCGCGGTGGGCAGGTGGACGGCGCCGGGTACGTGGGCCTGGTCCCAGGAGGGCGTGGAGCGGGAGTCGACCAGCTGGAAGCCGAGGTCGGCGCCCTGTTCGCGGTGGGCCTTGAAGGCGGCGGCGACATCCGACACGTCCGCGTGGAAGGCGAGGCTCGCCGCGAAGTAGGCGGCGGCCGCGGCCGGGGAGGCCGGGGCCACCCGCAGAACGGGGTTGGCGGCGGTCGCGGGAGAGGTGTTCCGTGTCGTGGTCATGGCTCAGAATCTACGATCTGTTGAACCAGGCGGACAGGGGATTTCCCCGGCCTTTTGCTTGTCCGGCCGGGGAAATCCCTGCTAGACCTCCGGCATGACCGACTATTCCCCTGACGCCACCGACTGGCGGATCCTCGAGGCCCTCCAGCGGGACGGCCGCGCCAGCTTCACCGAGCTCGCCCGCTCCGTCTCGATGTCCGCGAGCGCCGTCACCGAGCGGGTCCGCCGCCTCGAGGAGGTGGGGATCATCACCGGCTACACGGCCGTGGTGGACCCGGAGAAGCTCGGCAAGTCGATCCTGGCCCTGGTGCGGCTGCGCTACCCGCACGGCAACTACAAGCCGTTCCACGACTTCCTGGAGGCCGCCCCCGAGATCCTGGAGGCGCACCACGTCACCGGTGACGACTGCTTCGTCCTCAAGGTCGCCGCACGGTCGATGGGGCACCTGGAAGAGGTCACGGGCCGCATCTCCGGTCTCGGCTCGGTGACCACGAGCATCGTCTACTCCTCGCCCCTGCCCCGCAGGCCGCTCAGTCCGTGAGCCCCGCCGTGCGGTGGCGCACCACCGAGCCCGCGCGCTGTTTGACGATCTCCAGCTGTGCCTGCACCCGGGTCCGCAGGTCGGCCACGTGGCTGACGATGCCGACGCTGCGGTCCCGCTCGCGCAGCGAGTCCAGTACGTCGAGCACCTCGTCCAGCGCCTGGTCGTCGAGGCTGCCGAACCCTTCGTCGATGAAGAGGGTGTCCAGGCGCATGCCGCCCGCTTCGTCGGTGACCACGTCGGCCAGGCCCAGCGCGAGGGCGAGCGAGGCGAAGAAGGTCTCGCCGCCCGAGAGGGTGGCGGTGTCGCGTTCGCTGCCGGTCCAGGCGTCGACCACGTGCAGCCCGAGACCGGACCGGCCCCGTCCGCTCGCCCTGGCGTCGGAGTGGACCAGGGTGTAGCGGCCGCCGGACATGCGCAGCAGCCGGACCGTCGCGGCGGCGGCCACCTGCTCCAGCCGGGCCGCCAGTACGTACGCCTCCAGCCGCATCTTGCGCTCGTTGTCGGCGGAGGTGCCGGCGGTCAGTCCGGCCAGCCGCGCCACCCGTTCGTAGGCCTCGCGCAGCGGGCCCAGGGCGCGCAGTTCCTGCTCGGCCTGCCGGGAGAGCCGGTCCAGCTCCGCGCAGCGGACCCGTGCGGCGTCGAAGGCCGACCCGGCCGTACGGAGCTTCGCCGCGGCCCGGGCCGCGTACGCCTCGGCCCGCTCCGGTTCGGCCGGGGGCAGGGCTGCGGCAGCGGCCGTGTCGGCTTCGGCGAGGCGGTCCGCCAGCATGGCTTCTTCTGCCTGCCAGGTGTCCATCCGGCGCTGGAGGGCGGTGCGTTCGTACTCGGGGAGGACCGCGGCGGCAGCGGCCTCGACGGTGTCGAAGCCGGCCTTGAAGGCGGCATCGGCGAGCTGGTCGTCGGCCTCCTTCAGCCGGGCGGCGGTGGTCTCGGCGCGGCGCAGCGCGACCGCGGCCGCCGACACCATCCGGACCCGGTCCTCCAGGGTCCGGGCGCGGGCCGCGACGGTCGGCGCGTCGGCCCGTACGAGGGCGAGCTCGGCCTCCAGCGCGGCCTGCTCCCGGTCGAGTTGCTCGCGGTGGGAGGCACGGGCGGCGGCCCGGCGCTCGGCGTCGAGCCGGTCGGCGCTGCGTGCGGCGTGCTCCCGCTCGGCGCGGGCGAGCTGCTCGCGGGCCGCGTGGAGTCCGGCGGCCGTGGCGTGCGCGGCGGCGTGCCGGGAGCTCAGGTCCGCGGTCAGGGCGAGGAGTTCGGCGGTGGTGGCGTCCCCGGCGGCGGCCGCGGCCTCGGCGCGGGCCTGCTCGTCGGCGGCCAGGCGGCGCTCGACGGCGGCCCTGGCTTCCTCGGCCCGCTCGAAGCGTGCGTGGGCGGCGTCCTCGGCGGCGCGGTCCACGTGGCCGGGGGCCGGGCGGGCCGGAGCGGGGTGGTGCGACGATCCGCAGACGGCGCAGGCCTCGCCCGCCACCAGCGCTTCGGCGAGCTCGGAGGCGATCCCGCGCAGCCGGGCCTCCTTGAGCTCCAGCCAGCGCTCGCGGGCGGCGGCCGACTCCTCGCGGGCGCGCAGCAGTTCGGCCGCGGCGCGTTCCGCGGCGGCCGCCAGCTCGTCGCGCCGCCGGGCGGCGTTCAGCTGGAGCCGGGCCGGCTCCAGCCTGCCCGCGAGCTGTTCGGTCAGGGTCGCGGCCTGCTGGGCGGCGTCCGCGCGGGCCAGCAGGGCCGCCCGGGTGGCCTCCCAGCGCTCCAGCCACTCGGCGGACTCCCGGTGCTGCTCCTCGGCGGCCCGGGACTCCCGTTCCAGATCGGCCCGCTCGCGGCCGATCTCCGCGCTGCGCTGCTCGGCCCGCCGGGCGGCGCCCAGCGCGCCCAGCTCCTCGCGCAGCCGCTGCTCCTCGGCGGCCAGTTGCCCGGTTCCGGCCTCCTGCAGCGATACCGGGAGGGCTGCGCGGGCGGCCGTCTCCGCGTGCGCGGCGGCCAGGTGCCCGGCGGAGGCCGCGCCGCGCAGCTCCAGGGCGGGAGCCACCAGGGCGCCGCGACGGGCCCGGTCCAGGAGGGCGCGCACCCGCTCCCGCTCGGGGGCGGCCTCGGCGAGGGCGGCGACCCGGCCGGCGGTCTCCGCGTGGCGCCGCTGGAGCCGGTCGAGTTCCCGCGCGTCCTCGGCGGCCCGACGGGCGGCGGCGTACCGGCCCTCGACGGCGGCGAGGGCCCACTCGGCGACGGTGAGCCGTTCGCGCGCGGAGCAGCGCGCGACGGCGGCCCAGGCCCGCACGGCCCCGGCGAGTCCCGGGTCGCCGGGCTGGTGCCGGGGCAGCGGCCAGGCCCGCAGGTCCGCGCTGTCACCGGCGGCCTGGGCGAGCCGCTGGGCGGTGTGCAGCACCTTTTCGTCCCCGGCGCGCACGTTGGCCTCGGCGGCCCGGCGGCGTTCGCCGAGCAGGGCCTCGACGGCGGCGAAGCGGCGGGTGTCGAAGAGCCTGCCGAGGAGCCGGCCGCGGGCGGCCTCGTCGGCGCGCAGGAACCGCGCGAACTCGCCCTGCGGCAGGAGCACCACCTGGCAGAACTGCTCGCGGCTCATCCCGAGCAGCTGCTCGATCTCCTCGCCGATCTCCTGGTGGGAGCGGCTGAGCGGCTGCCAGCCCTCGGCGGTGTGCTCGCGCAGCAGGCTCTGCGCCTTGTCCTTGGTGGTGCCGGTGCCGCGCTTCTTGGGGCGGTCCTGTTCGGGACGCCGGGTGATCTCCAGGCGGCGGCCGCCCGCGGTGAGTTCGAGGGTGACCTCGGTCGGGGTGTCGGCGTCCGCGTGGTCGCTGCGCAGGCTGGTGCCGGGGGCCTGGCGGGCGCCGGGGACGGAGCCGTACAGGGCGTAGCAGACGGCGTCCAGGACGGAGGTCTTGCCGGCGCCGGTGGGCCCGTGCAGCAGGAAGATCCCGGCTGCGGACAGGGCGTCGAAGTCGATGTCCTGTGGCTCGGCGAAGGGGCCGAAGGCCGTGACCTTGAGCCGGTGCAGCCTCATCGGTGGGTCTCCTGAAGGCTGTCGCCGGCCCGCACCTCGTCGAAGGCGCCCTGCAGGACGGCCCGTTCGGCCTCGTCCGGCTGGCCTCCGCCGCGTACGTGGGCGACGAAGTCCTCGGCGATCTCCTGGTCGCTGCGCCCCTTGAGCCGCTGGGCGTAGGAGACGCCGGTCTCCTCTTCGCGGCCCTCGGGGTCGAAGGCGAGGCTGAGGGTGTGCGGGAAGCGGGCGGCGAGCCGGGCCATGGGGTCGTCGGGGCGGACGGCGTCGGTGAGGGTGGCCTCGATCCAGGAGTCCTCGTGCCGGGCGTGCGCCGGGTCCGCCAGCAGGTCTTCCAGGGGCCCGCGCAGCCGGGCCAGGGGCCGCGGTACGGGGGTGTCGATCCGCTCGGCGGCGGCGATCTCGCCGTCCCCGCCCAGTTCGATCAGCCACATGCTCTTGCGGTGGTCGGCTTCGGAGAAGGAGTAGGCCAGCGGGGAACCGGAGTAGCGGACCCGTTCGTTGATCGTCTGACAGCCGTGGAGGTGGCCGAGGGCGGCGTAGTCCACCCCGTCGAAGACGGAGGCGGGCACGGCCTCGACCCCGCCGACGGAGATGTCGCGCTCGCTGTCGCTGGCCTGCCCGCCGGTGACGAAGGCGTGGGCGAGGACGATGGAGCGGGTGCCGGGCGCGCGGGCGGCGAGGTCGGCGCGGATCCGGTCCATGGCCGCGCCCAGCACCGCCTCGTGGCTCACCTTCTCGGCGTCGAACTCGTCCTTGACCAGGGCTGGTTCCAGGTAGGGCAGCCCGTACAGGGCCACCTCTCCGTGTGCGTCGGCCAGCACCACGGGGTCGGCGCAGCCGGCCGGGTCGGTCCTGAGGTGGATCCCGGCCCGGTCGATCAGTCCGGCCCCGACCCCGAGCCGGCGGGCGGAGTCGTGGTTGCCGGAGATCAGCACGGTGGGCACCCCGAGCGCGGCGAGCCGGTGCAGGGCCCGGTCGTACAGGTCGACGGCGGGCAGCGGGGGCACGGCCCGGTCGTAGACGTCCCCGGCGACGAGGACGGCGTCGACCTCGCGCTCGCGGACCGTCTCGACGAGGTGGTCGACGAAGGCGGCCTGGGCGCCGAGCAGGTTCACGCGGTGGAACGACCGGCCGAGGTGCCAGTCGGAGGTGTGCAGGAACTTCACTTGCCGGCCTCGCCGCACATGCCGTCTCCCCCTGGTGGTCTCCCGCTCGTGAACCCCTCTACGCTAACGCCTCCGCCGCGCCCCTCAGGGCGCGTACGTCTCGCCGCCGAGGGTGAGGGTGGCGCTGCCCGCCGTGGTGTCGGCGAGCCAGGCCTCGAAGGCGGGCAGGTCCGCCTCCGGGAGGGCGACCTCGATCTCGACCGCGGCCCCGTAGCGCAGGTCCACCACGGTCCGGCCGGTGGAGCGCAGGTCGTTCTGGGTCTTGCCGGCGCGCTGGTGGTCGACGGTGACGGTGGCCAGCCGGTAACGGCGCCGGGTGACGGTGCCGAGCGCGTCCAGGGCCTCGCCGACGACTCCGCCGTAGGCCCTGATCAGACCGCCGGCTCCGAGCTTCACCCCGCCGTAGTAGCGGGTGACGACGGCGACCGCGTAGCGGATGTCCCGGCGCATGAGCATCTGCAGCATGGGCACCCCGGCGGTGCCACCGGGCTCCCCGTCGTCGCTGGCCTTCTGGACGGCCGCGTCGGCGCCGACCACGTACGCGAAGCAGTTGTGCGTGGCGGTGGGGTGCTCCTTGCGGATGCGCGCGACGAAGTCCTGCGCCTCCTGCTCGGTCGCGGCGGGCGCGAGCGAACACAGGAAGCGCGAGCGGTTGATCTCGGACTCGTGCACGCCCTCGCGGGACACCGTCACGTACTGGTCTGCCTTCACCGCTCCACCCTACGGGGAATCGGACATGTGTCCTTTCGGTTGATCCTGCTGAGCGCGGGGCCACGAGGCCCGCAGGGCGGAGGCTCGCGCGCTGAGCGGGCCCGAAGAGGCATGATCCCGCAGAGCACGATTTTCCGAAGAGCAGGGCCCGCAGAGCGGGGTCCGACCAGCAGGAGGCGGCACACGTGTACGGCGATCCGGCGACCATCCGCAAGATCCTCACCGAACTGGGCGACACCTGGGCCGTGGTGGGCCTCTCGAACAACCGCAACCGGGCGGCCTACGGGGTGGCCCGCGTCCTCCAGCAGTTCGGCAAGCGGGTCGTCCCCGTCCACCCCAAGGCGGAGACGGTGCACGGGGAGCCCGGGTACACCTCGCTGGAGGCGATCCCCTTCAAGGTGGACGTGGTGGACGTCTTCGTGAACAGCGAGCTGGCGGGTCCGGTGGCCGACCAGGCGGCGGCACTCGGCGCGGACGCCGTCTGGTTCCAGCTGGGCGTGATCGACGAGGCGGCCTTCGAGCGCACCCGCAAGGCCGGCCTGACGATGGTCATGGACCGCTGCCCGGCGATCGAGATCCCGGCGCTCTAGCCGGCGGCCCCAGGTCGTCTCTTTCGGATCTTGCCAGCGCGGGTCAGGCACGATCCGAAAGAGACGGCCTAGACGGGCGCGGAGACCGGCGGCACCGATACGGCGAGGGTCATCTCCATCGGCACGGAGCCGTCGTTGCGGTAGCCGTGCGGGAGGTTGGCCTCGAAGGCGGCCGCGGCACCGGCCGGTACGAGGAAGCGCTCCTCGCCGACCAGCAGGGTCAGCTCCCCCGCCGTGACGTGCAGCATCTCGATGGTGCCGGCGGGGTGGGGGGCGGATTCCGTGGCCTCGCCCGGCACCAGGTGCCAGGTCCACAGCTCCATCGGCCCGCGCTCGTCGGTGCCGATCAGCATCGTCGTCGAGCTGCCCGCCTCGCTCGACCAGATCCGTACCGTCCGGTCCGGCGGGACGATCCGTACCTGCGGGCCGCGGCCGTGGTCGAGGAGCGTGGAGATGCTGACGCCGAGCGCGTCGGCCAGCTTGACGGTGGTGCCGACGCTGGGGTTCGTACGGGCCTGCTCGATCTGGATGATCATCCCGCGGCTCACTCCCGAGCGGGCCGCGAGGGAGTCCAGCGTGAAGCCGCGCTCTGCGCGCCACCGCTTGAGGTTGCGGGCGAGTGTCTGGGTGAGCTGTTCGAGATCCGACACATTCCGTCCAATATTTTGGATGACACAGTCCAGTAGAGTGAACTACCGTGCGGAGTCTTCGATGCTGCACTCCACCGTTCACCGCACTGTACTGCGAGGCCTGCCATGACCGCCCTCTTCGCCTTGGCCACCGCCGTACTGTGGGGCCTCGCCGACTTCGGCGGCGGGCTGCTGACCCGCCGGATACCGGCGCTGACGGTGGTGGTCGTCTCGCAGGTCGCCGCCGTCCTCGTGCTCGGCGCGGTCGTCCTCGGCACCGGGGCCTGGCGCGAGGCAGGGCCGCAGCTGTGGTTCGCGGTCGGGGCGGGCCTGGTCGGACCGGTGGCCATGTTCAGCTTCTACAAGGCGCTGGCACTCGGACCCATGGGCGTGGTCTCCCCGCTCGGCTCCCTCGGCGTCGTCGTGCCGGTCACCGTGGGGCTGGTGCTGGGCGAGCGGCCCGGCCCCGGGCAGTTCGCGGGCATCGCCGTGGCCGTCGTCGGCATCGTCCTGGCGGGCGGCCCGGAACTGCGGGGCGCGCCCGTCCAGCGGCGGGCCGTCGTCCTCACCCTGATCGCCGCGTTCGGCTTCGGCGCGGTGATGGCCCTGATCGCCGAGGCCTCCGCCACCGTGACGGGGCTGTTCCTGGCGCTGTTCGTGCAGCGGGTGACCAACGTCGCCGTGGGCGGCGCCGCCCTGTGGGTGCGGACCCGGCGCGGCACCCCCGCACTCCCGTCGGGCACCGGCCCGCGCGTCCTGTGGGGGCTGATGCCCGCGCTGGCCTTCGTCGGCCTCGCGGACGTCGCGGCGAACGGCACCTACTCGATCGCCGCGCAGAACGGCCCCGTCACCGTCGCCGCCGTGCTGTCCTCGCTCTACCCGGTGATCACCGCGCTCGCCGCCTTCGCCGTACTGAAGGAGCGCCTGCGCCCGGTCCAGGCGGCGGGCGCCGGCCTCGCCCTGGCAGGCACGGCCCTGCTGGCCGCAGGCTAAACCGTCCCGGCCTTCTCGGCGTCCACGAGCCCGGCCTCCCCGACCTTGATCCGCGCGGGATCGCCCTGCGCCGGCTGCGCCTCGGCAAGCTCGGCCTGCTCCGGCCCGGCCTGCTCCGGCTCGACCTCCGCCGCCTCGGCCTGCGCCGGCTCGACCTCCGCCGCCTCGACCTCCGCCGCCTCGATCTCCGCCAGCTCCGAGTCCGTCAGCTCCGCCAGGCCGCGCAGCTGCTCCGGGGTCATCCCGTCGGGGATCGGCACCGGCGCCGGCGTGCGCAGGGGCGGCTGCCAGCCGGTCTCCGGCTCCCAGCGCCGGACCACGCGGGCCGGGGCACCCGCCACCACGGCGTGGTCCGGCACCTCGCCCCGTACGACGGCGCCCGCGGCCACCACGACGTTGCGCCCCAGCCGCGCGCCCGGCAGGACGACCGCGCCCGTGCCCAGCCAGCAGCCCGGCCCGATCTCGACCGGCGCGCTGCGCGGCCACTGCCTGCCGACGGGCTGGTGCGGGTCGTCGTAGCTGTGGTTCGTGGAGGTGATGTAGACCCCGGGGCCGCAGAAGGTGTCGTTGCCGATGGTGATCGGAGCGTCGGCGATCACGTGGCTGTCCCGGCCGATGACGACCCCGTCGCCGAGGACGAGCATCGGCTCCGTGCCGAGGTCCAGGCCCGGCATCATCCCGGCGGTGAGAGTGACCTGCTCGCCGATGATGCAGTGGTCACCGAGCCGGATCCACGCCTCGCCGAAGACCGTGCCCTGGGGGAAGGCGAGCCGGGTCGCGGGCCCGATCGCACCGAACCGCAGCCGCCCCGGGGTCTGCGCGGTGACCGCGCCGGCCTGCTGCATCCAGCGCCAGCCCGTGTGGACCGCCCGGTTCGCCAGCCGGCGGCGCAGGGCCGTCAGAGATGAGAACGTGTTCTGATTCTTCGGCACCCGGCCACGGTAGTCCGCCGGGAGCCGGTCGTCCGGACCGCGATCCTGTGATCTTCACCCCATCGCGGGCCCGGCCGGGTGCGTGCCCTACCGTGCCGGTAGCGCGGCTCACGGAAACAGAGGAAATGATCATGACGCAGCATGCGACGCAGGGCCAGGCACTCATCGCGGGCGTGGGCGGCAAGCAGCCGTCCGTCGACCCGACCGCCTTCGCCGCACCCACCTCCGTCGTCGTCGGCGAGGTCACCCTGGCCGCCGGCGCGAGCATCTGGTACTCGGCGGTGCTGCGCGCCGACTGCGGCCCGATCGCGCTCGGCGCCGACAGCAACGTGCAGGACAACTGCACGGTCCACGTGGACCCCGGGTTCCCCGTGTCGATCGGCGAGCGCGTCTCCATCGGCCACAATGCGGTCGTGCACGGCTGCACCGTCGAGGACGACTGCCTGATCGGCATGGGCGCGACCGTCCTCAACGGCGCGGTCATCGGCGCCGGCTCGTTGGTCGCCGCCCAGGCGCTCGTTCCGCAGGGGATGGTGGTCCCGCCCGGCTCGCTGGTGGCGGGCGTGCCGGCCAAGGTGCGGCGCGAGCTGACCGAGGAGGAGCGCGAGCACATCAGGATCAATGCCCAGATGTACGTGGAACTGGCCAAGCAGCACCGCGCCTCGGTGACCCCGGACGCCTGAGGCCCGCCCCGGCCGGCGTCCCGCGCCGCCCGGAGTGCGACAGGACACCCGTCGTACTCCGGGACGCGCGGGCCGGGCGCCGTGCGCGACGCTCAGTCGCGGACCGCCACCCGGGCCTCGGCCTGCGCGGGCACCCCGGACCCGGCCTGCGCCGATGCGGCCGCGGCCGCCTTCTTCATGCGGCTGCGCACCACGAGCGTCACCGCGAGCCCGAACAGCACCGCGAGGCCCAGTGCCAGCCAGGAGAACCGCTTCAGCCAGGGTTCGGCGACGATCCCGACCGAGTAGATGACGGCCGTGGTTCCGCCCGCCCAGAGGATCCCGCCGAAGATGTTGGCGATCAGGAACTTCCAGTACGGCATGTGCAGGACGCCCGCCAGCGGCCCGGCGAAGATCCGCAGCAGCGCCACGAACCGCCCGAAGAAGACGGCCCACATGCCCCAGCGCTCGAAGGAGCGTTCCGCCAGGGCCACCTGGTCCGGCCCGAAGTGCTTGGGGAAGCGCCGGCCCAGCTTCTCCAGCAGCGGTTTGCCGCCCCTGCGCCCGATCGCGTAGCCGATCGAGTCGCCCACGATCGCCCCCGTGGTCGCGCAGATGCCCAGCACCACGGGGTCGACATCACCGTGCTGGGAGGCGAGCAGGGCCGAGCTGACCAGGATGATCTCGCCGGGCAGCGGGATGCCGAGGCTCTCCAGCCCGATGACCAGGCCCACGAGGAGATAGATGCTGACCGCCGGAATCGTCTCCAGCCATTCCTGGATGTGCACCGGTACGTCCTCCCGAATCGTCCCCGGCGCGCCCCCTGTGACACGCCGAACGGGCAGCCTATCGGCTCCCCACCACCGCCTTTGACCTCAGTGGCAGTTCGCGCGAGGAACGGCCCGCGAACACCTCGCGGCGGCCGGAACCCAGCACCCAGGCGTGCCGTACCGGGTCCCACGAGGACAGCGTCCGGGCATCGATGTCGATGACGATCCGCTCCGCCTGCCCCGGCGCGAGGGTCAGCCGCCGGTAGCCGGCCAGCGCGCGCACCGGCTGGTCCAGCTCGAGCTCCGCCGACGGCCCCACGTACACCTGCGCCACCTCGGTGCCCTTGCGGCGGCCGGTGTTGCGGACGGTGAACTCCACGCGCAGACCGTCGGGCCGTCCCGCGACGGTGCCCGGCTGGACGGTCAGCCTCTCGTACTGCCAGGTCGTGTACGAGAGCCCGTACCCGAAGGGGAACAGCGGCGCCACGCGCTGCGCGTCGTACCAGCGGTGGCCGACATGGACGCCCTCGCCGTACTCCTGCCGGCCTCCCGCTCCCGGGTAGCGCTTGGGGTCCCCGCCCATCGGCGTCGCCTGCTCGTCGGCCGGGAAGGTCTGGGTGAGCCGGCCGCCCGGGTCCACGTCCCCGAAGAGGATGTCGGCGGTGGCGCCCGCGCCCTCCTGGCCGGGGTAGTACATCTGCAGCACCGCCCCGGTCCGGGCGAGCCACGGCATGGCCGTGCTCGAGGAGGTGTTGAGCACGACCGTCGTGCGCGGGTTGGCGGCGGCGACCGCCTCGATCAGCGCGGCCTGCCCGCCGGGGAGCGCCAGTGTGCTCCGGTCCCTGCCCTCGGTGGCGTCCTCGTAGGCGAACAGGACCACGCTGCGGGCCGCCTTCGCGGTCTTCACCGCCTCGGCGACATCTGCGGCCCGGGTGGCGCTCGTGGTGTGCCGCAGCCGCAGGCGCTGCCCCTTGTCCCCGCCCCGGGCGGTTACGGCGAGCCGGTGGACGCCCGCCTTCAGGGCGAGCGTGCGGCGCCGGACGCTCATGCCGTCGGGGGCGGAGCCGAGCAGTCCGCCGGCGAAGGACTCGGCTGCGCCCTGCCGGACGGGGAACAGCTCCTCCCCGTCCAGGCGCACGCCCGGCCGCTGCCCGGTGTAGTGGACGAGCAGGGTCCACTCGTCGTCGGCCGCGAGCCGGAACTCGCCCTCGTACCTCCACTCGCGCCCGGCGTCCACCGCCCGGTCGTCCAGCCCGGCGGGCGGCGAGAGCAGGGCCGCCGGCAGGGGCCGGCCGTACAGGTCCTCGCCGAGGGCGTAGCGCACGGCCGAGCCGTTCCCGGCGCGCTGCCGGATGGCGGTGAGCGGGGAGAGCGCCCCGTCGGGGATCACGTGGGCCCGCCCGCCCCCGCCGACGAAGGGGACCTGGCCGGTCGGTCCGATCACGGCGATCGAGCGTGCGGCGGCGCCGGTCAGCGGCAGGGTGGCGTGCTCGTTGCGCAGCAGCACCGCCCCGGCGGCGGCCACCTTGCGGGCCACCCGCGCCCCGGCGGCCGCCTCGCGGGCGGGCCGCGCGGCGGGCGGGGCGGTCAGCAGCCCGAAGCGGTCCATGGTGGTCAGGATCCGGCGCACGGCGAGGTCGACGGCGCCCTCGGGGACGGTGCCGGCGCGCACGGCCTCGCGCAGCGGACTGCCGAAGCGGGTGCCGGCGGGCATCTCCATGTCGAGTCCGGCGCCGATGGCGGCGACGGTGCTGTGGGTGGCGTCCCAGTCGGACACCACCCAGCCGCCGAACCCCCAGGCGTCGCGCAGCACGTCCTCGAGCAGGGGGACGCTCTCACTGGCGTGGACGCCGTTGACCTTGTGGTGCGCCCCCATCACGACGCCCGCGCCGGCGGCCGCGGCGGCCTCGAAGCCCCGGAACTCGGTCTCGTGGAGGGTCTGCTCGTCGGCGTAGACGTCGAGGGTCTCGCGGCCGTGCTCCTGGTTGTCCAGGGCGAAGTGTTTGACGGCGGCGATGAGCCCTTCGTCCTGGATCCCGCGGACCACTTCGGCGGCGAGGTCGGCGGTGAGGCGCGGTTCTTCGGCGAAGGCCTCGAAGTTCCGGCCCGCGTACGGGGTGCGGATGAGGTTGGCCACGGGCGCCAGGAGGACGTCCTGTCCGAGCGCGCGGCCCTCGCGGCCCAGGACGCGGCCGTACGCGCGGGCCAGCGCCGGGTCGAAGGCGGAGGCGAGCAGGACGGGGGCGGGCAGCGCGGTGGCGGGTCTCGCGACGCGCACCCCGGCGGGGCCGTCGGCGAGGCGCAGGGCGGGGATGCCCAGGCGCGGGACGCCGGGGACGTATCCGGCCTGTCCGAGGGGGGCCGGGTCCGGGCCGCCGTGGAGGAGGGCGGTCTTCTCATCGAGGGTGAGCCGCTCCAGGAGGGAGTCGATCCGGGCGGCGCCGGCGGGCCCGGCGGGCGGCGCGGGGGCGGGGGAGGCTCCCGTACGCAACTGCGCGCCCGTCGGCACGGTGGCCACGCACCCGCCCGCGCCCAGGCCCACCACGGCGAGCAGCCGCATCGCGGAACGTCTGGACACGGACTCGCTCATGCGCGCTCCCTGCGACGTCAGCCGGAGGGGGCGGCCCGCGCCGGACCGCCCCCCACCCACTGTGCGCCGCGCCGCCCGGAGGCCCCGGCATGACGCGCCACCGCGCCGCCCGGTTTCAGCCCTGCGGCGGCTGCGGCACGGGGTCGGCGTCCCGTCGGGGCTCGTCGCGCAACTGGACGCGTGCCTCGGTGCGGTGCCCGCGGGCGATGTAGTCGCGCACGACGGCCTCCACCGCGTCCTGCGGCGATCCGACCCCGGCGAGCACCATCACCTCCACCACGAGCTCGGCGTCGAGGCTGATGTTGACCTTGGCCACGGTTACCCCTCCATCGTCGTGCGAGGGACTCTAGCCGGGGCCCGCCGACGAATCCCGCGGTTCCCGCCCCGTCGCCTGGCCACGGGACCATGGTCTCCCCCGGCTGACCGGCCCCGTACTGGGCCCCCGCCCGGGAGGGGCGGGGGCCGTCGCGTTCTCCGTGCCTGCGCGGAAGGCGCGGTCAGGCGTTGGGGCGGAGGGTCCAGACGACGGTCATCTCGCCGGTGACGGCCTCGTCCTCGCGCTGGATGGCGATGGTGACCGGGAACTCGGGGCGGCCGCCCGCGTCGAGTTCGGCCACGACCTCCGCCGCCGGGCGGCCGAGGGTGGCGGTGGCGGTCACGACGCCCTTGGCGAGCTTCTTGTAGCCGATCTCGGCCTTGACGGCGAGGGGCACGGCGCGCGACAGCTGGTCGCCGAAGGCGGCCAGGACGATCGCGCCGCTCGCGGACTCGGCGAGCGTGAACATGGCGCCGGCGTGCGGGCCGCCGACGTGGTTGTGGAAGTCGGGCTGGTCCGGGAGGCGGACGACCGCGCGCTCGGGGGTGGTCTCCAGGAACTGGAGGTTCAGGGTCCGGGCCATCGGCACCGTCGCGGCGAGCAGTTCGCCCACGTTCATCTGATCTGCGCTCATGGAACGCGATGTTACCCGTGAGTAGACACCCTTGGCCAGAGCCGGACCGGGGGCGGCCGTGGCCCGCCGCGCCCGCTCCCACTATCGTTACCGGCCATGTGGCCAGGACAGCAGCAGCCGCCCGGGGGCGAGCAGAACCCCCAGGACGCGCACCAGAACCCGTACCAGCAGCAGCCGGCACAGCCGAACCCGTACCAGCAGCAGCCCGGTTACGGATACCCGCAGCAGCCGGGGTACCAGCAGCCCCCGACCGTTCCCGGCCAGCAGTGGGGGCAGCCCCAGCCGCCCCAGCAGCCCCCGGGGCAGCCGGGGCAACCGGGCGGCGGCGGGAGCCCCTTCCAGACCAAGACCGTGGCGATCGTCGCCGCGGCCGCCGTGGTCGTGGCGGCCGCCGCGACCGGCGCGTTCGTCCTGACCAGGGACGACAAGAAGATCGACGAGGCGGACTCCAAGCCCTCCGCCTCCGCCTCGGCGTCCGCCGCGCCGGCCCCCTCCGGCAGCGCCCCGAACCCGCGGGCCGAAGGCGACGCGAAGCCCGTGGTCGCCGGGTGGAAGGTGGTCATCAACCCCAAGCACGGCACCGCCTTCGACGTCCCGCCGGAGTGGAACGTGCTCGGCTCGGGCATGTCGGTGGGCTTCGAGGACGAAGCGAAGAAGGACGGTTCGGCCTTCGTCATGATGTCCGCGCCGGCCTACCTCAAGGAGGACTGGTGCAAGGTCGACTCCAACAAGGACGGCCGTGAGGAGACCACGTCGCTGGCCGGCACCGGCACCAAGGGCGGCCAGGGCGCGAAGGACACCGCCGAGCTCGCGCGCAACGCGGCCGGCAGCTGGGCGTACGGAGGGTACGGTCAGCCGCACCCCATCGAAGTCACCAAGATCTCCGAGGCCAAGGAGTACACCTCCCTCTCCGGCCTCAAGGGTCACATGGCCACGGCGACCGTGAGCGGCCTGGCGAAGGACAGCAAGTGCGACTCCGACGGCAAGTCCATCGCCTTCGCCTTCAAGAACGCCAAGGGTGACTTCGCCAGCTGGATCCTCTACAGCGCCGCCGGCGTCCCGGACGAGGTCAGCAAGGAAACGATGGAGAAGATCCTCAGCACGGTCCGCCTGTCCGGCGGCTGACTTCCTGCCCCTCTCCCCCCGGGCCCGTAATCCGTTTGGATTCCCGGCCCGGGGCGGGGATAGTCCGGGGGTGAGTTCTCCCCCCACCGCCGCCCCGCCCCGCACTCCCGCACGGCGCAGCAGGCCCGCCTGGGCCGGCCGCAACTACACCCTGCTGACCGGCGCGGCGGTCGTGACGAACCTCGGCAGCCACGGAGCACTCATCGCCGCCGCCTTCGCGGTCATGGACGCCGGCGGGTCCGGCTCCGACGTCGGCCTCGTCGCCGCGGCCCGCACGCTGCCGCTCGTCCTGTTCCTGCTCGTCGGCGGCGCGCTCGCCGACCGGCTGCCGCGCCACCGCGTGATGGTCGCGGCCAATGCCCTGAACTGCCTCTCCCAGGCCGCGTTCGCGCTGCTCGTCCTCGCCGGCGACCCCCGGCTGTGGCAGATGATGCTGCTCACCGCGCTGTGCGGCACCGGTACGGCCTTCTTCAACCCGGCAGCCGAGGGCATGCTGTTGGCCACCGTCTCCGGCGAGCACGCCAACCGTGCCTTCGCGCTCTTCCGCATGGCGATGAACGGCGCGGGCATCGGCGGCGCGGCGCTCGGCGGGGCGATGATCGCCGCGATCGGCCCGGGCTGGGTCCTGGCCGTGGACGCGGCCGCCTTCGCGGTCGCCGGCGCCCTGCGGGCCTTCCTCGACGTCGGCCACGTCCCCGACCGGGCGCCCGGCGGCGGCCTGTTGGCCGACCTGCGCGAAGGCTGGGTGGAGGTCAGGACCCGGCCCTGGCTGTGGAGCATCGTGCTCCAGTTCTCCGTGGTGGTCGCCGTCGTCGGGGCCGCGGAGGCGGTCTACGGTCCGCTGGTCGCCCGGGACCGGCTGGGCGGGCCCGCCCCCTGGGGCCTGGCCCTTGCCTTCTTCGGCGCGGGCACCATCGCGGGCGCCGTCCTGATGATGGCCTGGAAACCGCGCCGGCTGCTGCTGGTCGGCACCTTGTGCGTGTTCCCGCTGGCCCTGCCGTCGGCGGGACTGGCCGTACCCCTGCCCGTATGGGGTCTGTGCGCGGTGATGCTGGTCAGCGGCCTGGCCATCGAGGTCTTCGGCGTGAACTGGATGACGACGATGCACCAGGAGATCCCGGAGGAGAAGTTCTCCCGGGTCTCGGCCTACGACTGGTTCGGCTCGGTGTCGATGCTCCCGCTGGCCACCGCCCTCGCGGGCCCGGCCGAGTCGGCCTTCGGCCGCACCGGCGCCCTGTGGGGCTGCGCGGCCCTGGTGGTCCTGTCCACGGCGCTGGTCCTGCTGATCCCGGACGTCCGCCGCATGACCCGGCGTTGAGCCCGCCCGGGGAGCGGTGCGGCAGCCGCCCGCTCAGCCCAGGCTGAACGCCCCCTGCGGCGGCTGCGGCGACGCCACCGCGTCCGCGTCGCCCACCGGCAGCGCGCCCCGCATGAACCGCGCCAGCGGATCCCCGAACTCGACCCTGGCGGGGAACGCGTCCGCCGCGCACCGCCGGGCCAGCGCCGCCACCGGCAAGCCGGCGTCGGACGCCAGCAGCACCGCGTTGCCGAACCGCCGCCCCCTCAGCACCGCCGGCTCCGCGATCAGCGCGAGCTCCGCGAACGCGGCGCCGAAGTTGGCCAGCTGCGTCCGCAGGAACGCGAACGGAGCCCCGTCGGCCAGGTTCGCCGCATACACCCCGCCGGGCCTCAGCACCCGCGCCGCCTCCCGCGCGTACTCCACCGAGGTCAGCTGCGCCGGCACCCGCGAACCGCCGAACACATCGGCCACCACCACGTCCGCACTCGCGGCGGGCGCCGCCGCCAGCCAGGCCCGGGCCTCGGCCGCGTGGACCGTGACACCCGAACCCGTGGCCAGGGGCAGGTGCCCGGCGACCAGCTCCACCAGACCGGCGTCGAACTCCACCACCGTCTGCCGGGACCCCGCCCGCGTCGCCGCGGCATAGCGCGGCAGGGTCAGGGCGCCGCCGCCCAGGTGCAGGAGGTCGAGCGGGGCACCCGGCTCGGCCGCGCAGTCCAGTACGTGCGCGAGGCGGCGTGCGTACTCGAACTCCAGGTGCTCGGGGTCGTCCAGATCCACGTACGACTGCGGCGCCCCGTCGACGGTCAGCAGCCAGGCCCGCTCCCGGTCCACGTCCGGCATCAGCTTGGCGGTGCCCTGGTCCACGTCCCGGATCACCGGGATCTGCTCGTCGCTCACCGCACCATTGTCAGGCCGACCAGACCGCGGCCGCGTCGGCGGCGTGCGCGGGGGCCTGCGCCAGCCCGGCGCGCGCGGCCGGGTCCCGCCGGGCCGGATCCAGGACGTTGCGCCCGAAGGCCTTGCGGGCCGCGGCCGACGGGGTGATCAGCAGCACCCGGGCGCCCGCTTCCCGCAGCCTCGCCGCCTGCGCGGCGGGCGAGGGGACGAGCTTGGAACCGAGGGCGATGGGGGCGAGGATCACCACCCGCGCGTAACCGGCGGCGAGGTCCGCGTTGGTCGCCGACCGGGTCCCGCCGTCGATGTACCGCCGCCCGCCGATCGTCACCGGCGGCCACACGCCCGGCACCGCGCAGCTCGCCGACACCGCGTCGACCAGGCCGGTGCCGCTGTCCCGGTCGAAGTCGGCCGGCTCGCCGCTGAGCGCGTCGACGGCGGTGACGACGAACCGGCGCGCGGGCCACTCATGCGAGACCAGCCGCTCCGCCAGCACCTTGCGCCGCTCCGCCTCCTCGCCCGCGGCGGCCGCCAGCGCGAGGGCGCCGACGTGGCGGCGGTAGGCCGCCGCGTCCCGGGACCGCACCATGGCCATGGCGTAGCGGGCGATCAGGCCCGCCCCCAGCCTCGCGGCGCTCTCCGCCGTTGCGGCGCCGAGCTGGCGCTCGTAGAGCTCCTGCGGGGTGAGCAGCCCGGAGGTGAGCTGGGCGCCGACCACCGATCCCGCCGAGGTGCCGACGACGAGGTCGGCGGTGGTCAGGTCCACCCCCGCGCGGGCGAGCCCGTACAGGATGCCGCTCTCCCAGCCCACGCCGGTGAGTCCTCCGCCGCCGAGCACCAGTGCCGTGTCGCCGCCCATGTCCGTCCGCCCGCCCCTTCGCCGCATGCCTGTGGTGACGGCAGTCTCGCTCAGGCGGACTGCCGCCACCACGGCGGGGTCGGGGTCGTCCTGGACGCCCGCTCGGGCGGGACGACCGGTCAGGCGGGACGGCCGGTCAGCCGAGCACGGCCGTCACCGTCCCCGCGCCGACGGTCCGCCCGCCCTCTCGGATCGCGAAGCCGAGCCCCGACTCCAGCGGGACGTCCCGGCCGAGCTCGACGGTCATCGCGACCGTCTCCCCCGGCCGGGCCACGCCCGCCGCGCCCAGGTCCACGTCCCCCACCACATCGGCGGTACGGACGTAGAACTGCGGCCGGTACCCGGTGGCGACCGGGGTGGTACGGCCGCCCTCGCGCGCCGAGAGCACGTAGACCTGCGCGGTGAAGCGCCGCCGGGGCGTCACGCTGCCGGGCGCGGCCACCACGTCGCCGCGGCGCACCTGGTCGCGGTGCACTCCGCGCAGCAGCAGCGCGACGTTGTCGCCCGCCTCCGCGGACTCCATCGGCTTGCCGAAGGTCTCCAGCCCCGTGACCACGACGGGGTCGCCGGTGCCGTCCCCGCCCAGCAGGCTGACGCGGTCGCCGAGGCGGATGGTGCCGCGCTCCACGGCGCCGGTCACGACCGTCCCGCGGCCCGTGATCGTCAGCACGTTCTCCACCGGCAGCAGGAACGGCGCCTCCGTGTACCGCTGGGGCGTCGGCACGTACGTGTCCACCGCGTCCAGCAGCGCCCGGATCGCCTCGGTCCACCGTGGGTCGCCCTCCAGCGCCCGCAGCCCGGAGACCCGTACGACCGGCGCGCCGTCGCCGCCGTAGCCGTGCGAGCTGAGCAGCTCGCGGACCTCCAGCTCGACCAGGTCGGTCAGCTCCGGGTCCCCGGCGTCGGCCTTGTTGAGCGCGACCACGATGTGGTCGACGCCGACCTGCCGGGCGAGGAGCACGTGCTCGGCGGTCTGGGGCATGACCCCGTCGAGCGCGGAGACGACGAGGATCGCCCCGTCGAGCTGCGCGGCGCCCGTGACCATGTTCTTGATGTAGTCGGCGTGGCCGGGCATGTCCACGTGGGCGTAGTGGCGGGTGTCGGTCTCGTACTCGACGTGCGTGAGGTTGATGGTGATCCCGCGGCGGGCCTCCTCGGGGGCCCGGTCGATGCGGTCGAAGGGCACGAAGGAGGCGCCCCCGCGCTCGGCCAGGACCTTGGTGATGGCGGCGGTGAGGGTGGTCTTGCCGTGGTCGACGTGACCCATGGTGCCGATGTTGAGGTGCGGCTTGGTGCGCACGAAGGCCGTCTTGGCCATGATGTCTTCCCGTGTTCTTCGAAGCGTGAACGGGACCCCTGAGTCCGGCCGACCCTCCCCCTGCGGGGTCCGCCGGACGGTCCGGGAAGGGTCAGCTTCGTGCGCCGTCGAATGCGGCGAAGGGGAATGCCCCTGCGGGGACGGCAGCCTTCGGCGCGTCCGCGACTGCGGACGGTGCGACGGGGAAGGCGTACCGGGACATGCCCCTGATCCTGCCGGACGCCCCCCGGCCCGTCGAACGAATTACCGCCGCCCCCGACCGCGTCGCCCGAACGCCCGCGCCCGTACAGCGGCGCGCGGACCTCACCGTGAACGCCCGCGCCTGTACAGCGGCGCGTGGTCGTCACCGTGAACGCCCGCGCCTCTACGGCGGCCCGCGGACCTCACCGTGAACGCCCGCGCGCTCAGAGGTTCTTCAGCGCCTCCCGCACGGACAGCGGCGACAGAAGGTCCCCTTCGGACGCGACGAACGCGCGCACCGCGTCCGGGTCCGTCTTCGCGTACTCCCGCAGGCACCAGCCGATGGCCTTGCGGACGAAGAAGTCCGGGTGGCCCGCCTGTCGGCGGCAGTAACCGAAGAGGCGGCCGGTGTCCGTGGCGGACTTGTAGCGGAGCTGGTGGAGCAGGGCGGTGCGGGCGAGCCAGAGGTCCTCGTCGCCGATCCACTCGTCCATCACCGCCGCCAGCGCCGGGTCGGCGGCCACCAGCGGGCCGACCGTGTGCGCGGCCAGCAGGTCGACCGTGTCCCACCACGGGACGGTGGTGATCAGGTGCCGGACCACCGGCAGCAGATCCGAGGAGCACCGGGAGACGTGCCGGCGCAGGTAGTCCACCGCGAAGTAGTGGTACTCGCGCTCCGGCAGGCCCCAGCAGCGCAGCGCGACCGCCGCGCAGTCCGCCTCCGACGGCCGGGGCGTGTCCTTGGTCACCGTCTTGGACAGCTCGCGGCGCAGGGGGGTGGGGATGCCGAGGAAGGGCGCGACGTCCTTCATGTACGCGGCCATGACCCGGGCCCTCCCGGGGTCGGCGGCGCCCGCGTAGGTGCCGGTCAGCCGCTCCAGGAGGGCGTCCGCGAGGGCGCTGCGCGGCACGCTCGGTGGCCGCCGGTCGTTCCTGGGCATGAGGCCCAGATTACGGCGGACCGCCGCATGCGTCGGCTAGTCTCCCGGGATGCCTCTCCTCCTCGCGCCGTGGACCCGGCTGTCGCTGCTGGTCGTGCTGCTCGTGGCGGCCGGCGTGTGCGTGCTGCTGTACGAGCCCCAGCGCGTGCTGTCGGAGGGCTGGCCCCCGGGGCTCCCGGTGGGTACGGCGGTGGCGCTGTTCGCCGCGGGGTACGGCGTGTGCGCGGCGGCCTTCGTGCCCCGCCCCCTGCTCAACCTGGCCGCGGGCGCCGTCTTCGGCACCCAGTTCGGCCTCCTCGCGGCGGTCGGCGGCACCGTGCTCGGCGCCGGGATCGCCTTCGGCCTGGGCCGCGTCATGGGCCAGGAGGCACTGCGCCCGTACCTGCGCGGGCGCTGGCTCCGGGCGGCCGACGGGCAGCTCAGCCGGCACGGGTTCCGCTCGATGCTGGCCGTCCGCCTCTTCCCCGGAGTGCCCTTCGTGGTGGCCAACTACTGCGCGGCGGTGTCCCGCTGCGGGTGGCTGCCGTTCCTCGCCGCCACGGCGCTGGGGGTCGTCCCGAACACCACGGCGTACGTGATCGCGGGGGCCAGCGCCTCCTCCCCCGGATCGCCCGCCTTCCTCGTCTCGTTCGGCTTCATCGTGGTCTCCGTCGTGGCCGCCGGGGTGGTCGCCTGGCGCAAGCGGCACCGTCTGGCACCGGCCCCGATCCCCGCGGCGCCGTGCGAACTGGCGCCCCAGCACCCCCCTGTGGTCACCGGCGCCTCGCACGGGCCCTAGCATCGGACCCGAACTGCCCGACGATCACAAGGACGAGCGCACCCCGACATGAGCTGGTTCGAATCCCTAATCCTCGGTCTCGTCCAGGGGCTTACGGAGTTCCTCCCGATCTCCTCCAGCGCGCACCTGCGGCTGACCGCGGCGTTCGCCGGCTGGCACGATCCGGGAGCGGCCTTCACCGCCATCACGCAGATCGGCACCGAAGCCGCCGTACTGATCTACTTCCGCAAGGACATCGCGCGGATCATCTCCACCTGGTTCCGCTCGCTCTACACCGCGTCGCTGCGCTCCGAGCAGGACGCCAAGATGGGCTGGCTGGTCATCGTCGGCTCGATTCCGATCGGTGTCCTCGGCCTCGCCTTCAAGGACCAGATCGAGGGTCCGTTCCGCGACCTGCGGCTGATCGCCACCACGCTCATCGTGATGGGCATCGTGCTGGGCGTCGCCGACCGGCTGGCGGCCCGCGACGAGGAGGGCGGCCGGCACCGCGCCATCCGCGAGCGCAAGACCCTGCGCGAACTGGGCGTCAAGGACGGTCTGATCTTCGGCCTCTGCCAGGCGATGGCCCTGATCCCGGGCGTCTCCCGCTCGGGCGCGACCATCTCCGGCGGTCTGCTGCTCGGCTTCACCCGTGAGGCCGCGGCCCGTTACTCCTTCCTCCTCGCGATCCCGGCCGTGCTGGCCTCGGGCGCGTTCGAGTTGAAGGACGTGGCCGAGAACCCGGGCCACATCTCCTGGGGTCCGACGATCTTCGCGACGGCCATCGCCTTCTTCGTCGGCTACGCGGTCATCGCATGGTTCATGAAGTTCATTTCCACCAAGAGCTTCATGCCGTTCGTGATCTACCGGATCCTGCTGGGCATCGCCCTGTTCGTGCTGGTCGGCACCGACGTGCTGAGCCCGCACGCCGGCGAGTCCGGCCAGTAGGGGGACTGCGCTCACCACCCCGCATGAACCGTGGGCCGCCCGGGAACGTTCCTGGGCGGCCTCCGCGTCGTTGTGCCAGGAGAGAGCTGAAGGCGAGAAGCAGGGGGTGTCCCATGCGTCGGGTGGTTCTGGAGCGTTTTCCGGCCGGAAGTCCGCGGGGAAGCTGGCCCGCGGAGGAGTACGCCGCGCAGCGGATGCGCGAGGGCGTACCGGCCGAGGTGGTGATGGATCTGGACAGCGACGCGTTCCTCGTCGTGGTCCGGCAGCGGGAGGTGTATTCCGGTCACTGAGGGGCCCGGGCGAAGGTCCGGGGGGCGCACGCCCCTTGGCCTGGTGCCCCGGCAGCCCCACACTTGCCCGATGACGCAGCGTGTGGACCTCGCCACGGTCATGGACCGGCTGGCGATCGACGAGGTGGTCACGGGGTACGCGGTGGCCGTCGACGACGGCGACTGGGCGGCCTACCGCGCCCTGTTCACGGGGGCCGGCCGGGCCGACTACAGCTCGGCGGGCGGGAT
The DNA here is from genome assembly GCF_040651925.1 of Streptomyces sp. NPDC048349. Taxonomy (NCBI): domain Bacteria; kingdom Bacillati; phylum Actinomycetota; class Actinomycetes; order Kitasatosporales; family Streptomycetaceae; genus Streptomyces; species Streptomyces sp. NPDC048349. Next base: position 22,975 of record NZ_JBEZLA010000048.1, read on the forward strand.
CGAGGGACCCGCCGGGCAGGTCGCCGACTGGCTCGCCGAGACCATGAGGCTCTTTCCGGTGCGTCAGCACCTGATCGTCAACCGGCTGATCCGGCTGGAGGACGTGTGCGGCTCCCCGGGCGACCGGGCCGAGGTGCGGGCGGACTTCCTCAATCCGATGCGGCTGGCGGGGGACGAGTTCGACGGTACGGTCACGGCGCCCAACTTCGTCGCCGCGGGGCGCTACGCCTTCGCGCTGGCCCGTACGCACGACGGGTGGCGGCTCACCCGCGTCACCGTGCACGAGAAGTGGCGGCACGTCTCCGCCTGAGCCCGGCCGGCCCGGTGGTCCGGCACTGCCACACTGGAAGCGGAGGCGCGCCATGGTCCCGAGCCGGGCTGGGTGGTACCCGCGGTGGCGTGCGCCGGCCGCCGTGGCCGCCGGTGCACTGCCGGCCCTCGCGTTCCCGGCGCCCGCGCTCTGGTGGTTCGCGTACGGGGCCCTCGTGCCCTGGATGCTGCTCCTGAGGTCGGCCCCCACCGGGCGCCGGGCCGCCCTGGAGGGCTGGCTCGGCGGCGCGGCCTTCATCGTGGCCGTCCACCACTGGCTGCTGCCGAGCCTGCACGTGTTCCTGGTGCCGCTGGCCGCGCTGCTGGGCCTGTTGTGGATCCCCTGGGCGCTGCTGGTGCGGGAGTTGCTGGGCGGGAGCCCCTCAGCGGGCCGGACGGCGGCCGCGCTGGCGGTCGTACCGGCGGGGTGGCTGCTGTCGGAGGTGGTCCGGTCCTGGCAGGGGCTGGGCGGCCCGTGGGGGCTCCTGGGGGCCAGCCAGTGGCAGGTGGCGCCCGCGCTGCGGCTGGCCTCGGTGGGCGGGGTGTGGCTGGTGAGCCTGTTGGTGGTGGCGGTGAACAGCGCGCTGGTGCTGCTGATCGCGGTTCCCCGGGCCCGGGTCCCGGCGATGGCCGGGGTGACGGGGTGCGCGGTGCTGACGGGGGTCGTGTGGCTCTGGGTGCCTGGCCCCCAGCCGTCGGGCGCGCTGCGGGTGGCCGTCGTACAGCCGGGACTGGTGCCGGACGGCCCGGACAGCGCGGAGCGGCGGTTCGCCGCCGGGGAGCGCCTGACCCGGGAACTGTCCGGGCAGGCGCCCGACCTGGTGGTGTGGGGCGAGAGCAGCGTCGGCGGGGACCTCACGGCCCGCCCGGACCTGGGCGGGCGGCTGGCCGCGTTGTCCGCGCAGGTCGGGGCCCCGGTCCTGGTGAACGTGGACGCACGTGGGGCCGACGGTCCCGGGATCCGCAAGAGCGCGGTGCTCGTCGGCCCGCAGGGCCTGACCGGCGAGCGGTACGACAAGATGCGGCTGGTCCCGTTCGGCGAGTACGTACCGGCCCGGGCGCTGCTCGGCTGGGCCACTTCGGTCGGCAAGGCGGCGGCCGAGGACCGCGTGCCGGGTGACACCCCGGTGGTGATGGACCTGCCCGGACGGCCGGACGGCCGGGCCGGGGTCCGCCTCGGCCCGCTGGTCTGCTTCGAGTCGGCCTTCCCCGACATGAGCCGGCACCTGACCCGCCAGGGGGCCGCGCTCCTCGTCGCCCAGTCGGCGACCTCCAGCTTCCAGGACAGCTGGGCCCCGGCCCAGCACGCCTCGCTGGCCGCGCTGCGGGCGGCCGAAACCGGCCGCCCCATGGTGCACGCCACCCTGACCGGCGTCAGCGTGGTGCACGGCCCCTCCGGGGAGCGCATCGGTCCCGCCTTGCCCACCTCCGCGAGCACGGCCCGGGTGTACGAGGTGCCGCTCGCCCGCGGGACGACCTTCTACGTCCGCCACGGGGACTGGCCGGTGGCCGCGGCCCTCGCCGCGCTGGCGGCATGCTGCGCGGTGGAGGGCCTGCGCTCGCTCAGGAGGCCTGCCCCAGAGCCGAGCTCACCACCCGCTCGCACAACTCGTGGGTGAGCAGCGCGTCGCGGGCGCTGAGCGGCTTGCCGGTCTCCACGGTCTCCAGGAAGGCGTCCACCACCTGCTCGATGCCGCGCTGGCGGGCGACCGGCACCCAGTCCCCGCGGCGCCGCAGGGTCGGCTGGCCCTTGTGGTCGATGACCTCCGCGAGGTTGACGACCTGCCGCTTCGTGTCCTGCCCGGACACCTCGAGGATCTCCTCGCTGGAACCGGAGAGCCGGTTCATGATGCCGAGCGCGGTGAAGCCGTCGCCGGACATCTGGAGCACCACCTGGTGCATCAGTCCCTCGCGCACCACGGCCCGGACGTCGATGTGGTCGGCCTCGCCCGGCAGCAGGAAGCGCAGGGTGTCGACGACGTGGATGAAGTCGTCCAGCACCAGCGTGCGGGGGTCCTCGGGCAGCCCGACGCGGTTCTTCTGCATGACGATCAGCTCGCGGGGGTGGTCGGCGCACTGCGCGTAGGCGGGCGCGTGGCGGCGGTTGAAGCCGACGGCGAGCGGGACCCCGCGCTCCTCGGCCAGTTCGACCAGCCGCGTCGAGTCCGCCAGCTCGTAGGCGAGCGGCTTGTCCACGTACGTCGGCACGCCGGCTTCCAGCAGCCGCGTGACGATCTCGGGGTGGGAGACGGTCGGGGCGTGCACGAACGCCGCGTCGAGCCCTTCGGCGAGCAGCGAGTCGAGATCGGAGTGCAGGCGCCCGGCCGGCACGTGGTGGATCGCGCCGACCCGCTCCAGCGTGGCCGGGGTGCGGGTCTGCAGGTGCAGCTCGACTTCCGGGCGGGTGGTGAGGACGGGCAGGTACGCCTTCTGCGCGATGTCGCCGAGTCCGATGCAGCCGACCTTCACCGGGAGCCTCCAGGTTCGTTGCTTGTGGGACGCCCGCAGCTTAATCCCTGGTGGCGGGGGGCCCGTTCGCTGAGGATGTCCGTCATGACGACCACGATTTCCGGATCCCACCGCGACGAGCCCTCCACCACCGCCGACGAGCGCGGCATGCTGGACGGCTGGCTCGACTACCACCGCGCCACGCTCGCCTGGAAGTGCGAGGGTCTCGCGGACGAGCAGCTGCGCCGCACGCCGCTCGCGCCCTCCGAGCTGAGCCTGATGGGCCTGGTGCGGCACATGGCCGAGGTGGAGCGCTACTGGTTCCGGGAGATCATGCTCGGCGAGGACCTGCCCGAGCTGTACTCCACGCGAGAAGACGTGGACGGGGACTTCCACTTCGGCGAGGAGGCCACCTGGGCCGAGGCGGAGCAGGTGTGGCAGACCGAGGTCGAACTGGCCCGCCAGGCCGCCGCGGGCCGTTCCCTGGACCTGACGTCGCGGCCCGACAGCCACCACCGCGGCGAGGTGTTCAGCCTGCGCTGGGTCTACACCCACATGATCGAGGAGTACGCCCGCCACAACGGTCACGCGGACCTGCTGCGCGAGCAGATCGACGGCGCGACCGGCGACTAGCCGTCACCCGTGCGGGGTGAATATGGGCTCCGGGTTTTCACAACGCGGTCCTCACGGAGCAGAGTTGCCCGGGTGCATCCAACCCGAACCACGACAAAGCTGCTGCTCGGAGTCGCCTGCGCCGTTTCGGCCGTCTCCGGTTGTGTGAACGTGAGCCCCGGCCCGGGCGCCGGGCGGCCGGCGGGGGCGCCCTCCGCCGGGCTGCCTCCGCACCACGAGCCGCGCGGCGGGCCGGGGGCCGCCCCCGTGGTCGTCCAGGCGCCCGCCCTGGAGGCGCTGAAGGCGGTCCCGGAGCAGCCGGCGCGGCCCGCGGCCCCCGGCCCGGCCCGCCGGTCCGCCGAGCGCGCCTCCCAGGGCGCCTCCGGCGGCCCCGTGAAGGCACCGCCGCCGGTGCCGGACATCCCGGAGCCGCGCACCCCCGACGGGGCCGCCTCCGGCCGTGAGGGCGGCGGCCGCCCGCACCACCCGCGGACCGGCGCCGCGGCGGAGCGGGAGCTGGTGAAGGAGCTGCCCGTACGGCCCGCCGACGTGTGCGCGCTGGGCCGCCGGCACGGCCGGTGGCACCCGGACAGTGCGGAGGCGCGTATCTGTGCGGGCGTCCAGGGGGACTGATCTCACGGGGACTGATCTCACGGAGACTGTTCGGGGAACGGCCGCGGCCCGCCGCCCGGTTCGGCGGCGAGCCGCCGCTCCAGCCGGGCGATGGCGTCCCGTACTCCGTTGCCGTACCCGTCGTCGGACAGCGCGCCGGTGGCGGCGCGGGCCCGCGCCAGGTGGACCCGGGCCGCTTCCGGCCGCTGGAGCTTCAGGTAGTCGGCGGCCAGGCTGAGGTGCAGGGACGGGTAGAACACCCGCATCGCCGGATGCTGCTCCCCCGGTGCGGGCGGCCCGTCCCGGAGCGCCTCGGCGGCCGTCAGGGCCCGCAGGTCCCAGGCCAGCTCGTCGGCGGGATCGTCCTGGGCGTCGGCCATGTAGTGGGCGAGCGTGCACCGGTGGAGGGAGTCGCCCTCCTCGCCGATCTCGGACCAGATCGCCCCGAGCCGGTTGCGGGCCTCCTCGCGGTCGCCGGCGTGCAGCAGGATGACCGCCTGGCCGATCCTGGTCATGACGGCGTCCTCCGACGCCTCCTGCTGCTCCGTCACCGCGGCCTCCGGCTCGTCCTGCCAGACCTGCTCCGGTCTGGTCGTCACGACGCTAACCGCAGGCACCTGCAATGGCGCCGAGGCGCGGTGTGCCGTCAGCCCAGGTCCGGGATCCGCCAGTCGATCGGCTCATGGCCCTGTGCGGCGACGGCCTCGTCGATCTGGGTGAAGGGCCGGGAGCCGAAGAACTTCTTGGCCGACAGCGGGGAGGGGTGGGCTCCCTTGACGATCACGTGCCGGTCCTGGTCGATGAGCGGGATCTTCTTCTGGGCGTAGGCGCCCCAGAGCACGAAGACGGCCGGGTCGGGGCGCTCGGACACCGCGCGGATCACCGCGTCGGTGAACTTCTCCCAGCCCTTGCCCTTGTGCGAGTTGGGCTCGGCCTCACGGACGGTGAGCACCGCGTTGAGCAGCAGGACGCCCTGGCGGGCCCACGGCATCAGGTACCCGTTGTCCGGGATCGGCAGGCCGAGCTCCTCCTTCATCTCCTTGTAGATGTTGCGGAGGGAGGGCGGGGTCTTGACCCCGGGCTGCACGGAGAAGCACAGGCCGTGGCCCTGGCCCGCGCCGTGGTAGGGGTCCTGGCCCAGGACCAGCACCTTCACACGGTCGAAGGGGGTGGCCTCCAGGGCCGCGAAGACCTGCTCGTGGGGCGGGTAGACCGGCCCGTTCGCCCTCTCCTTCTCGACGAACTCGGCGAGTTCCCTGAAGTAGGGCTGGTCCAGCTCCCCGCCGAGGACGGGGAGCCAGGACTCGGGCAGCATCTGGGTCACGGCGACAACCTCCGGTACAAGTTCGTGCAACTGCTCCAGAACCTACCGGGGGCCACTGACAACGCCTCGGCCGCCCGCCCCGCCGCAGCCGCTACCAGCTGGTCTTGCGGTAGAACTCCCACATCTGCATGACGGTCTGCGGGTCCAGCGCCCGCTCGGCGCCCGCGACGTCCTCGCGCGCGGCGACGTACAGCTTGCCCTGCCACAGGGGCAGCAGGCGGACGTCCTCGGCGAAGATCTGCTGGGCCCGCTCGAACTGCTGGACACCGGCCCCGCGGTCACCCTCGCGGCGGGTCTTGGGCAGCAGATCGGTCAGGATCTCGCCCGGCTCGTACGGGGTGCCGACCGCGTTCTCCTTGCCGACGAACGGCGCGATGAAGTTGTCGGGGTCCGGGAAGTCGGGGAACCAGCCTCGGCCGAAGACCGGGTACTCCTGGCCCTTGTAGCCCTCCTGGAAGGCCTTCCAGGGCTGGCTGCGCAGGGTGATCCTGAAGAGGCCGCTCTCGTCCAGCTGGCGCTTGATCTCGGTGAACTCCTCCGCGGTGGAGGAGCCGTACCGGTCGGTGGTGTACCAGAAGGTCAGGTCGACCTGCTGGTTGATCCCGGCGGCCTTGAGGATCTTCCGGGCCTTCTCGACGTCGGCGTGCCCGTACTTGTCGTAGAAGGGCGTCTTGTGGCCCACGACGCCCTTGGGGACCATCGAGTACAGCGGCTCGGCGGTGCCCTGGTAGACCTTGGAGACGAGCGAGCCGCGGTCGATGATCTGGGCGATGGCCTGGCGGACCGGGAGCTTGGCGACCGTCGGGTCCTTGGGGTTGAAGACCAGGTAGCGGATCTCGGCGCCGACGTTCTCGACGACCTGGACGCCCTGCCCGTGCGCGTCGGGGCTCTGCAGGTCCCTGATCTCCGGGGCCGACAGGCCTCGGTAGATCGCGTCGATCTCCTTGGATTTGAGGGAGGCGACCATCTTCGCGGAATCCGTGTAGTAGCGGATCGTCACGGCGTCGTTACGGCGGTTGGCGAAGCCCGTGTAGCTGCCGTTGCGGCCGAGGACGGCCTCGGCGCCCTCCTTGTACGAGTCGAGCACGTACGGGCCGGATCCGGTGACCTTGCCGTCCTCGCGCACCTTGTCGGCCGGGTAGTCCTTGGGCGCGACCAGCGAGGCGGCGGGCGAGCCGAGGACGAAGGGGAAGGTGGCGTCGGGGGTGTTCAGGTGGAAGACGACGGTCAGCGCGTCCGGGGTCTCGATCTTGTCGAGGGATCCGAAGAGGTCCTTGGGACCGACCTTGGAGCCGATGGTCCGGATCCGGTCCAGGGAGTGCTTGACGGCCTTGGCGTCGAGCGGCTCCCCGTTGGAGAACTTCAGGCCCTTGCGCAGGGTGCACCGGTACGACTCGTTCTGCGCGTCCGTGAACTCGCAGCTCTGGGCCGCGTCCGGCTGGGGCTTGGTGGAGCCCGTGGGGAAGGCCAGCAGGGTCTGGTAGACGTTCCGGTACAGCTCCCAGGAGCCGTCCCATGCCGCTGCGGGGTCGAGGATGCTGGGCGCGCTCGTGGTGCCGACGACGATCGGCTTCGTGTCGGCGGCACTGTCGTCCGAAAGCAGGCCGCAACCGGCGAGCAGGGATATGGACGCAAGGGCCGCAGTGATCTGCAGGCATCTGGTCCGGTTGAACACGTGCACGCTCCTCGATCAGCCAGGGGTGCGGCAGACCCTACCGCAGTGCCCCACGAATCCAATGGGCAGGTTTCGTGGGGCACTTGACCGGTTCCGTGCACATTAGGTATGCATTTGGCGCCCTTTTGGCGGCATATGCGTCCGATTATCGGTCAGTGCACTCCGGCATTGAGGAACATTCCTCCGTCGACGACCAGAGTTTGCCCAGTGATCCATTCCGCTTGTGCAGATGTAAGAAATGCCGCCGCGCCCCCGATGTCCTGCGGCATGCCGAGCCGGCCGAGCGGATAGGCGGCCGAGGCCTCCTGCTCCCGGCCCTCGTAGAGCGCCTGCGCGAACTGGGTCTTGACCACCGCGGGCGCGATCGCGTTGACCCGGACCCCGGGCGCCATCTCGTGGGCGAGCTGGAGGGTGAGGTTGATCATGGCGGCCTTGCTCATCCCGTACGCGCCGATGAAGGGCGAGGCGGAGACCCCGGCGATCGAGGCGATGTTCACGATCGCCCCGCCGTTGTCCTTCTGCCAGGCGTGCCAGGTCCGCTGGGCGAAGCCGAGCGCCGAGACCACGTTGGTCTCGAAGACCTTGCGGGCGACCCCGAGGTCCAGGTCCGCGATCGGCCCGAAGACCGGGTTGGTCCCGGCGTTGTTGATCAAGAAGTCGACCCGTCCGAAGGCCTCCATGGTGCGCTCGACGGCGAGGGCCTGGTGGGCCTCGTCGTGCGCCTTGCCGGCCACCCCGATGACCCGGTCGGCGCCGAGCCGCTCCACGGCCTCCTTGAGGGCCTCCTCGTTGCGTCCGGTGATGCACAGCCGGTCGCCGCGGGCGACCAGCGCCTCGGCGATGCCGTAGCCGATGCCCCGGCTCGCCCCGGTGATCAGCGCGACCTTGCCGCTGTCGATGCCGTTGTACGTCGTCATGGCGTACGCCCTGCCTCTCGTGAGCTCGTCAGTTGAGCGGGCCGCCGGCCACGTACATGACCTGGCCGGAGACGAAGCCGGCGGCCTCGCCCGTGAAGAAGGCGATGGCGTTGGCGATGTCGTCCGGGCGGCCCACGCGCTGGACGGGGATCTGGGTGGCGGCCGCCGCCTGGAAGTCCTCGAAGCCCATGCCGACGCGGGCGGCCGTCTGGGCGGTCATCTCGGTGACGATGAAACCGGGGGCGACGGCGTTGGCGGTGACGCCGAACTTGCCGAGCTCGATGGCCAGGGTCTTGGTGAAGCCCTGCAGACCGGCCTTGGCGGCCGAGTAGTTGACCTGGCCGCGGTTGCCGAGCGCCGAGCTGCTGGAGAGGTTCACGATGCGGCCGAACTTGGCCTCCACCATGTACTTCTGACAGGCCTTCGACATCAGGAAGGCGCCGCGCAGGTGCACGTTCATGACCGTGTCCCAGTCGGTCTCGCTCATCTTGAAGAGCAGGTTGTCGCGCAGCACGCCCGCGTTGTTGACCAGGATGGTCGGGGCGCCGAGCTCGTTCGCCACGCGCGTCACCGCCGCCTCCACCTGCGCGCCGTCGGAGACGTCGCAACCGACCGCGAGGGCCCTTCCGCCGGCCGCCGTGATCGCCTCCACGGTGTCCTTGCAGGCCGCCTCGTCGAGATCGAGTACGGCGACGGCCCGGCCCTCGGCGGCCAGGCGTACGGCGGTGGCCGCGCCGATGCCCCGGGCCGCCCCGGTCACGATCGCGACGCGCTGCTCGGTGGTGGACATGCTGGATCTCCTCGCCCTTGAGAAGCGGCCGCCCAGAGATGAGCAACCGCTTAGTAGCTTCAGCTGAGGAGACGCTAGGAGTCCTGGCACTCGGTGTCAACGGGGGCCCCGGCCCGGCGTGCTACCGGACCAGCAGGTCCAGCAGCCGCTCCACCTCCGCGGCCGGGTCGGCCGTCAGGCCGGTGTGCACCGGCCCCGGCTGCACCACCGTGCTGCGCGGCGCGATCAGCCAGCGGAAGCGGCGCCCGGCGTCGTCACCGGCCGCCTGCCCCGCCGCGGCGCCGCCGCTGCACACGCCCTCGACCCCGCGCAGCGCCGCCCGCACCCCGGCCACATCGGCCTGCGGGTCCAGCGCGAGGAGCTTCGCCTCGTCGAGATGGGTGCGCGCGGCGACGTACGCGTGCGCCCGGCAGTAGACGATCACGCCCGCGTTGAAACACTCGCCGCGTTCCATCCGGGGCACCACGCGCACCAGCGCGTACTCGAACACGTCCCGCTTGGTCACTCGCCGTCGCTCTTCTTCTTGGTCTTGTGGGGCCATTCCGTCAGGTGGTCGGTGAGCCAGCCCGGCGGCTTCTGGGGGGCCTTCACCTCGGCCTCCATCGAGATCCTCTCGTGGATCGTGGCCGCGCGCGGCAGCAGCGCCTCCACATAGGCGCGGCGCAGCGCGTCGGTGGAGCCGAAGCCGGGCTCGTCCACGAGCCATTCGTCGGGCACGTCGGCCGCGACCTCGGTGAGCAGCTCCTCGGTGACCAGGGGCGCGAGGGCGGCCGCGGCGGCGGCGATGTCCGGTCCCGCGGGGGCCAGGACGTGGTCGGAGGCGTTGTACGGCTTGGCGGCGGCGGCCTGGGCGGTGGGCCAGTTGTGGTGCCAGATCATGGTGGCGCCGTGGTCGATGAGCCACAGGTCCCCGTGCCAGACCAGCATGTTGGGGTTGCGCCAGGACCGGTCGACGTTGTTGATCAGGGCGTCGAACCAGACCACGCGCCCCGCCTCGACCGGGTCGACCTGGTAGGCGAGCGGGTCGAAGCCGATCGACCCGGGCAGGTAGTCCATGCCGAGGTTGAGCCCGCCGCTGGCCTTGAGCAGCTCCTGGACCTCCTGGTCGGGCTCGCCGAGCCCGATGACGGGGTCGAGCTGCATCTGCACCAGCCGCGGGACCCGCAGGCCCAGCCGCTGGGCCAGGCGGCCGCAGATGACCTCGGCCACCAGGGTCTTGCGGCCCTGGCCGGCGCCGGTGAATTTCATGACGTAGGTCCCGAGGTCGTCGGCCTCGACGATCCCCGGGAGCGAGCCGCCCTCACGCAGGGGCGTGACGTAACGGGTCGCGATCACTTCGGACAGCATCCGCCCAGGTTACGGGGGTCAGGGCGCGGGAGCCCACTGCTCGAGCAGCGCTCCGGCGGTCGTGATGGTCGCCACCAGCGCGAGGGAGTTGCGGATCACCTCGGCGGTGCAGGAGGCGGGCACCCCGGCGATGGCGTCGGCCGGGACCACGACCTGGTAGCCGAGGTTCACGGCGTCGAAGACGGTGTTCGGGATGGCGATGTTGGAGGAGACCCCCGTGACGACGAGGGTGCGGACGCCGAGGTTGCGCAGCAGGGCGTCCAGATCGGTTCCGGCCATCGGGGACAGACCGTGCAGGCGGCGGACCACCAGGTCCTGCTCGGCCACGGCGAGGGGGGCGGCGAGCCGGACCGCCTCGGTCCCGGAGATCTGGCGCACGGGCAGCTTCCCGGCGGCGCGGAACAGCCGGGCGTTGGTGTTGGCCCCGCGCCCGTCCGGCCGCCGCTCGGCGACGGCGTGCAGCACCTGCACTCCGGCCCCGCGCGCGGCCTCGGCCAGCGCCGCCACCCGCTCCAGCATGCCGGAGTCCCGGGCCTCCTTCGCGAGCTCGGGCAGCGCGCTCTCCTCGCCGACGACGCCGTTCTGGCACTCGACGGTGAGCAGCGCGGTGGTGGCGGGATCGAGATCCGGCATGGCTCCCCCTGGCGTATCGGCCGACGAGCCCGCATGATTCCTGACACACAGTCAGATGTGAAGGGGTGCGGACGGATGGACGAGACGGGCCCGGCAAGGGCGCAGCGGCGGGGTCGCCGGATCATGATGAGCGACGGGGAGGTGGACGCCTTCCTCCGCGAGCAGCGCACCTGCCGCGTGGCCACGGTCTCCCCTGACGGCCGCCCGCACGTGGGCGCCCTGTGGTTCGCCTGGGACGGCAGCTCGCTGTGGCTGTACTCGATCACGCGCAGCCGGCGCTGGTCCGACCTGCGCAAGGATCCGCGGATGTCGGTGGTCGTGGACTGCGGAGAGGCCTACGACGAACTGCGCGGCGTGGAGCTGTCCGGCAGCGCGGTCTTCGTGGGCGAGGCCCCGCGCACCGGTGAACCCTGCCCGGAACTGGCGGAGGCCGAGCGGATCTTCCCCGTCAAGAACTTCGGCATCGAGGAGATGCCGCACGACGGACGGCACGCGTGGATCCGCCTGACCCCGGAGTCGATCGTCTCCTGGGACTTCCGCAAGCTCTAGACGGTCCGCAGACCGATGCCGGCCTGCTTCAGCGCCTCGACCGCGGCGCGGATGGAGGGCCGCCGGTCGGCGTCCGCACGCCAGACGGCGTAGACGTGCCGGCGCACGGAGTCGCAGACGGGCAGCAGCCGCACCCCGTCCGGCACCGGGCCGCGGCCCAGCTTCGGCGCCACGCACACCCCGAGCCCGGCCTCGACGAAGGCCAGCTGGGTGTGGTGCTCCTCGGCGATGTGGGCGATGCGCGGCTCGATTCCCGTGCCGCGGAGGGTGAAGACCAGCCATTCGTGGCAGAACTGGCCCTCGTTCCAGGAGATCCAGTCGTCGTCGGCGAACTCGGCGAGGGAGATCTGCGTACGGTCGGCCAGCCGGTGGCCGGCCGGGACCGCGATGTCGACGGAGTCGTCGAGCAGGTGGGTCCGGGTGAGTTCGGCGGGCACCGGCATCCGCTTGTTGTGCCAGTCGATCGCCAGCGCCAGGTCGAGGTCCCCGCGCACGACGGCGGCCATGCTCTCCTCGGGCTCCTGCTCGCGCACCCTCACCCGCAGGTCGGGGTGGCCCTCGCGGAGGGCGGACAGGGCCCGCGGCAGCAGACCGCGCATGGCGGTCGGGAAGGCCCCGATGCGCAGCTCGCCGACCGCGCAGCCGCGCTGGGCCTCCACGTCGGCCTGGGCGAGCTCCACCTGGGAGATGATCCGGGCGGCGTGATCGGCGAGCAGCCGGCCGGCGTCGGTGAGCCGGACCCCGCGCCCGTTCTTGGTCAGCAGGGGCTGGCCGACCTCGCGTTCGAGCTTGGCCATCTGCTGGGAGACCGCGGAGGTGGTGACGTGGAGGCCGTCGGCCGCGCCGCTGACCGAGCCGTGGCGGGCGAGGGCGTCGAGGGTGCGCAGGCGCTCCAGGTTCAACATGTAAGCAATGCTACGCCGCCACCCACAGAAACTCTCGCTTGTCCTACGAAGTTGATACGCGCACAGTAAGGGTCATGAGCGCACCCACCACCCCTCGGCCGGCCCTCTCCACGGCCGCCCCCTCCGCCGGCCCGGCCGCCACCCGGCGGGGCGTCCTGCTGGACTGGCGCGTCCGCTTCGCGATCCTGTCGGTCATCTGGGGTTTCAGCTTCCTGCTGATCAAGGTGGGCACCGAGGCGTACGCACCGTTCCAGGTGGCCCTGGGCCGGGTCCTGTTCGGGGCGCTCGCCCTCCTCGCGGTGCTGCTGGTCCGCCGCGAGCCGCTGCCGCGGGGGCTGCGCACCTGGGGCCACCTCGGCGTGGCGGCGCTGCTGCTCAACACCGCCCCCTTCTCGCTGTTCGCCTACGCCGAGCTCAGCATCCCCTCCAGCCTGGCCGGCATCTGCAACGCCACCTCCCCGCTGTGGGGGATGGCGCTGTCCCTGGTCGCGCTCTCCGAGGACCGCCCGACCCGCCGCCGCGTGGCCGGTCTGGGGTTGGGCTTCCTCGGCGTGCTGACCGTCCTGGGCGCCTGGCAGGGCTTCTCGGGAGTCGACGCCAAGGGCACCGCATTCGCCCTGCTGGCCTCGCTGTGCTACCCCGTCGGCTGGATCTACGTCCGCCGCACCCTGGCCGGGACCCCGGGTTCGCCGGTGGCCCTGACCGGCGGCCAGCTGATGGTCTCCACGCTCCAGCTCGCCCTGGTCAGCGCCCTGTTCACATCGGCCCCGACGTCGTTCCCGCTGTGGCCGACCCTGTCGGTGATCGCCCTGGGCGCCCTCGGCACGGGCATGGCTCTCCAGATGCAGTACGGCCTGGTCACGGAGGTCGGCCCGACCACGGCCCAGATGGTCACGTACTTCATCCCGGTCATCGCCACCACGGCGGGCGTCCTGGTCCTCGGCGAACAGCTCCACTGGAACACCCCGGTCGGCGCCGCGATCGTCCTGGCCGGCGCCGCCCTCACCCAGGCCCGCCCCACCCCCCGCAAGCCCGCGTAGCGACTGTCACGGGCCGGGCCCGCCGGGGACCGGCCCGCGGGGTCAGATGTAGCGGACCCCCGCCGCCCCCGGCCGGACCGCGGCCGCCACGGCGTCGGCCAGGCCCGGGACCTCCCCGAGCGCCAGCCTCGAGACCGTCAGCCGCACGCCCGGTTCCGACTCGACGCGGAACCGGGCTCCGGCGGTCACCGCCCAGCCCGCGGCCAGCAGCCGCGTCACCACGCCCGTCTCGTCGGCCACCGGCACCCACACGTTCATCCCGCTGCGCCCGTGCGCCCGTACGCCCCGCTCGCGCAGCGCCGCGACCAGCCCGTCCCGCCGCTCCCCGTACGAGCCCGCCACCGCGACCCGGTCCACGGCACCCGAGGTCCACAGGTTTACCACCGCGTACTGCAGCAGCCGGCTCACCCACCCGGGGCCCAGCCGCTGCCGCCCGCGCACCCGGTCCAGCGTCACCGCGTCCCCCGTCAGCACCGCCAGCCGCAGGTCCGGCCCGTACGCCTTCGCCGTCGACCTGACCAGCGCCCAGTGCCGGGTGGCCCCGCCGAGCGGGTGCAGGGGCAGGTCCACGATCCCGTGCCCGTGGTCGTCGTCGATCACCAGCACCCCGGGGTGGCCCGCCAGCAGGGCCCGCAGCTCCCCGGCCCGCTCCGCGCCGACCGCCGCCCCGGTCGGGTTCTGGGCCCGCGAGGTCACCACCAGCGCCCTCGCCCCGGCCTCCAGGGCCCGCGCCACCGCATCGGCGCGCGGCCCCTCGTCGTCCACGGCGACCGGCAGCACCCGCAGCCCGAGCGCCGGGACCAGGTCCAGCACACTGCCCCAGCCCGGGTCCTCGACCGCGACCGGGTCCCCGGGGCGCAGGTGCGCGGCCAGCACCCGTTCGATCCCGTCCAGGGCGCCCGAGGTCAGGGCGATCGGCCCGGCCGGCACCCCGTCCGCGTCGAGATCGGCCCGCGCCAGCCGCGCCAGCTCCGGATCGACCGGGTCCTGCCCGTAGAGGGGCGGCGCCTGCGCGTACCGCCGGGCCGCCGCCGCCAGCGCCCCGTCCAGCGGCGGCAGCAGCGACACGTCCGGGTTGCCGTCCGCGACGTCCCGCGCGCCCGCCGGCACCGCCATCCGCAGGGCGTCGCGCGGCGCGCTCGAGGGGCGGGCGCGCACCCGGCTGCCGCGCCGGCCGTCCGTCTCGATGACACCGCGCTCGCGCAGCGAGCGGTACGCCGCCGCCACGGTGTTGGGGTTGACCCCCAGCTCGGCCGCCAGCTCCCGCATAGGCGGCAACAGCGCTCCCGGCGCGAGCGCGCCCGCCGCCACGCCCGCTTCGACACTGGCGGCGATATCCGATGCGCGCCGCCCGACGATCCGATACTCTCCTAGCACAAACCAAATTATGCACTAGTACAACGGAGCACGCAATGACCGCCACGCCCGCCACCGAAGCGCCCGCCTCGTCCGGGCCGACCACCTCGCCCGACGCGTACGAGCCCACCGACCGCACGGTGCCGACCCGCTCCCGCGACCGGGCGCGCTACGACCGCGAGACGGTGCACTCGATACTCGACCAGGCCTACATCTGCCACCTCGGCTTCGTCCGCGACGGCGCCCCGGTGGTGCTGCCGACGCTCTTCGGCCGGGTCGGCGAGTCGCTCTACATCCACGGCTCCACCGGTTCGCGCCCGCTGCGCGCGGCCGGCCAGGCCGACCCGGGACTCCCGGTCTGCGTGACCGTGACGCACGTCGACGGCCTGGTGCTGGCCCGCTCGGCCTTCCACCACTCGCTCAACTACCGCTCGGTGGTCGTGCACGGCACCGCCTACCAGGTCACGGACGAGGAGGAGTGCCGGATGGCACTGGACGCCCTCGTCGACCACGTGGTCCCGGGCCGCTCCGCCGACTCGCGGCCGGCCAACGCCAAGGAGCTCGCCGCCACAGCGGTGATCCGCCTGGACCTGACCGAGGTGTCCGCGAAGATCCGTACCGGCGGCCCGAACGACGCCGCCGAGGACATGGACCTGCCCTACTGGGCGGGCGTGGTCCCGGTCGCACCGGCGTACGGGGCGCCGATCCCGGCGGCCGAGCTGGCCCCCGGGATCGCCGCTCCGGACTACCTCGCGGCGCTCTGAGGCGAGGGTCCGGGGGCATGGACGGGCCGCACCGCCGGCCCGTCCGACAGCCCCTCCGACAGCCCGTCCGACAGCCGGTCCGCCGGCCCGTCCGACGCCGCCACGTCCGCCGCACCGCCCACGGACCCGTCCGCCGGCCGCCGCGCTTCCGCCGCGATCAGCGCACCCACGGCCGCCAGGAG
Organism: Streptomyces sp. NPDC048349; assembly: GCF_040651925.1. Taxonomy (NCBI): domain Bacteria; kingdom Bacillati; phylum Actinomycetota; class Actinomycetes; order Kitasatosporales; family Streptomycetaceae; genus Streptomyces; species Streptomyces sp. NPDC048349. The sequence continues at coordinate 38,438 of NZ_JBEZLA010000048.1, forward strand.
CAGTACGGTGCCGAGCACCACGGCGCCGGTCAGCCGCTCCCCCAGCACCAGTACGGCGATCACCGCCGCGCTCACCGGCTCGATCAGCATGATCACGGACACGGTGGCGGCCCGCACGGCGGCGGCACCGGTGAAGTAGAGCGCGTACGCCAGGGCCGTCGGCACGGTGGCGACGTACGCCAGCAGCCAGAGCACCCGCCCCGGTTCGGCGGTGTGCGGCAGCAGCCCCTCCGCGGCGGCGAGCGGCAGCAGGCACACCGTGCCCACCGCGACCGACCAGGCGGTGGTCACCAGCGGGTCCCCGCCCTCCCCGCGCCGCCCGAGCCGGCGGGCCCGCAGGGTCATCCCCGCGTACCCGGCGGCGGACAGCAGCGCCCAGCCGACGCCGGCCGGGCGCACCTCGCCGCCCCCGCTGCCCAGGACCAGGACGGCGAGCCCGGCGAGCGCCCCGGCGACGGCGGCCGCGCCGCCCTTGCCGAGCCGCTCGCCCATCCAGTACCGCGCCCCGAGCGCGATCAGCACGGGCCCGGCGCCGAGGGTGACGACGGTGCCGACCGCGAGGCCGGTCTCCCGCACGGCGGCGAAGTAGGCGGCCTGGAACAGCGTGAACAGCAGTCCGGTCGCGATCAGCGAGCCGGCCGGGGGCCGCACCCGCCCGAGCCCGGCCCGGCGGCGGGGCCGGCGTACGGCGAGCACCCCGAGCAGCACCGCGAGCCCGCCCGCGCACCGCCAGAACGACAGGGCGAGCGGACCGAGGTCACTGGCGAGGAAGAGGAGCGAGGCGGCCGCCCCGGCGGTGCCCCAGGCGGCTCCGGCGACGACGAGGTACAGCAGACTGCGCCCGGCAGCGGGCGAGTGGTTCGACACGTGGTTCTCCGCGCATGCGTGAAGGATGAGGACAGCAGGTCATCGCTTCGCGGGCAGCGCTCACCCGCCCGGGGACGCCCCGGGCAGGGGTGCTCGTGGCAGGAGGGGCCGCCCGCGCTAGGCGGAGGCGGGAGGCGGAAGCACGGTCGACGGCATGAGCGCCACCTTAGCGCTCTGACCGGAAAGGTTCACCGCCTCACGACGCCCGGCACGGCACCTCGCCGCGTTGTCCGGCCCCGCACGTACGTCCAGTACGAGCCGCGGCCCTCCGCCTTACGATGCACCGCACCGGACGCCCTGAACGGCACACCTTTCCGGTCAGAGCGCTAGGCCCTGGTGGCCTCGCGGTCCACCACGGCCGGACCGGCCGCTGCCACCAGGGCGGTGGGCGGGGTGGTGGGCGGGGCCGGCCGCGAGGACTGCGCGATGAACGCACCGCCCAGCACCAGCCCGCCGCCGACGATCTGCCAGGTGGAGAGGTGCTCGCCGAGCAGGATCCAGGCCAGCACGGTGGCGACGACCGCCTCGAGGAAGGCCACCACGCCCGCGATCTGCGGCGAGAGCCTGCGCACGGAGACCACGCCGGTCAGGTACGCGAAGACGGTCGCGACCAGTACCACCCAGCCGAGCAGCACCGGCGCGGGGACCAGCGTGTCACCCACGGCGGCCTGCCCGCCCAGCACCTGCCAGTCGATTTCCCACGGCCGGGCGATCACCGTCATCACGAGGGCGCCGACGAGCATGCCGTACGCGATCACCCCGAGCGGGTCGGGGGCGTCCTCCCCGTCCGCGCCCTGGTCGGCGAAGACGAAGTAGAAGGCCTGGCACAGCGCGGCACACAGGCCGAACAGGACGCCGAGCGCGTCGAGCCGCAGTCCGGCCCAGATCTCGACCACGCAGGCCAGCCCCACCACGGCGACGGCCGCCCCGGCGGCGGCGCCCCGCGTCACCGGCTTGCGCTGCACGAAGCGGATGTAGCCGAGCAGCAGGGCGGGGCCGAGGTACTCCAGCAGCAGGGCCACGCCGACCGGGATCCGGGACAGCGAGGCGAAGTAGAAGGCCTGGACACCGGCGACGGCGACCAGTCCGAAGCCCGCGAGCAGCGCGGGCCTGCGCAGGACGAGGGCACGGTGGCGCCAGGCCAGCGGGGACAGCACGACCGCTGCCCCGGCCACCCTGAGCCAGACCATGTGGAGGGGGTCCAGACCCGCCTCGATCAGCGGCTTCGCCGCCACTCCGGAACCACCGAACGCGACCGCCGAGACGAGGGCGAGACCCAGTCCGGCGTTTTTCCCTGACGCTTGCATCGGGCCATCATGACAGGCGCTCGTCAGGAGCGTCACGAGGATGACGCCTGTTGAGACGCAGACGGGACCAGGGCTCGTACACCCCTCCCATATCTGACAGGTCGTCAGTATTGAATGTTCCGCCCACCGGGGCTACGTTCCGCCGCACGTACCCGACGAGAAGGGGTGGTCGCATGGCCGAAGTCACCGCGGAATCACGCATCGAGGCGTCCGCCGCGACGCTCTGGTCCCAGCTGACGGACTGGGACGCGTACGGCCAGTGGAGCATGACCCACACCAATTTCCCCAAGGGCGGCCCGGAGACCCTCGCCATCGGCGCCACCTTCGCCGAGAACATGAAGATGATGGGCTTCCCGGCCGAGGTCCTGTGGACCGTCTCGGAGCTGGAGGAGGAACGCGTCTTCGCCATCACCGGCAAGGGCCCCATGGGCGTGGCCGTCCTCACCCGGTACACCCTGGTCCCGGACGGCGGGGCCACCACCGTCCGCATCGACGGCGAGTTCACCGGAGCGGCCGTCTCCCTGATGGCGGGCAAGCTCAAGGACTCGGCCACCGCCGCGCTCAACGAATCGCTGCGCAAGCTGGCAGGCCTGGTCGTCTGACCTCCCCGCCACCCTCCTCGGGCTCCGCACGCGACGGCGCGCCCCGCGAGTGACTCGCGGGGCGCGCCGTTGTGATCGTCCGGGCCGCCCGGCAGTTCGGTCAGTGCTCGTCGGCCAGGATCAGGTAGAGCTTCTTGCGGGCGTCGTTGATGACGGCGACGGCCTTTTCCCGCTGTTCGGGGGTGCCGGTCTTGAAGACCTGGCCGAAGGCCTCCATCAGGCCGACCCCGGCCGCGCGGACCTCGTGCATCGCCTCGAAGTCGAAGCCGCGCCCGGCGTCCGCCCAGGGGGCGTCCGGGCCCGACTCGGCCTCGCCGCGGCCGGCGTCGGTGAGCGTGAACAGCTTCTTGCCGCCCTCGCTCGCGCTGGTGATGAGCCCCTCGTCCTCGAGCAGCTGCAGGGTCGGGTAGACCGAGCCGGGGCTGGGCTTCCAGGCCCCGCCGCTGCGCTCGCCGATCTCCTGGATCATCTCGTAGCCGTGCATCGGCCGGTCGGCGAGCAGCGCCAGGATCGAGGCGCGCACGTCGCCGCGCCGGGCCCGCCCCCGCGGTCCCCCGCGGCCGCCGCGCCCTCCGAAGGGCCCGCCGCCGAAGGGCGGCCCGAACGGTCCGAAGGCGGCGCGCCGCCCTGTGAACTCCTCCCGACGATCGGGCCCGCAGTGGCCGTGGCCCCGGCCGTGTTCGTGTCCGTGGCCATGTCCGTGCTGTCCGTGTGAACGCATGGCTGCGCTCCTTTCGTCTCGTCACGTGGTCTTCGTGTCGTATCGGTTGTCCGATGTATCCACTATCGATGAACCATCGCGATGCGTCAACGATATATCGGAAACATTCTCAGCGAACAGCCAGGGCCAGTCCGGTTGACCCTCTGGTCGGGTGAAACGCCGTCGCGGCGGCCTGTTGGTCCGCCGCGCCCGCGTGCATGCGCCTCGCCGTCCCGCTTACGTGGTCGCCGCGAACCAGTTCGCGTTCGTTGAGCCCGAAGGAAAACGAGGTGTTCGGCATGGCGGGACGAGTCCGGGTCGCGAGTCCGGCATACCGGCTCGCGGCGGTGTCCGCGGCTGCGGTGGCGTTGTTGGCGGGCGGTCACACGGGGGCGGAGGCGACGGGGCGGACGGCCGAGACGGTGGGGCGGTACGTGATCGTCCTGGAGGACTCCGCCCGTGACCGGCTCGAAGCGGTCGTGCGGGCGCACGGACGGGACCACGGGGTGCAGGCGGGCTTCCGGTACCGGCATGCGCTGGTCGGGTACTCGGCGGTGGTGCCGGAGTCCCAGGTGGCGGCGCTGCGGGACGACCCGAACGTGAAGGCGGTGGCTCCCGACCGGCCGGTGCAGGCCACCCAGCAGGTGCTGCCGACCGGCGTGGACCGGATCCAGGCCGACGTGAGCAGTACGGCCTCCGGGAACGGGACGGGGACCGTCGACACTGCGGTGGCGATCCTCGACAGCGGCATCGACGAGCGGCACGCCGATCTCAACGTGGCCGGCGGGTTCAACTGCATGGATCCCCGCCGACCGGGGGCGTGGCGGGACAACAGCGGCCACGGCACCCACGTGGCCGGTACCGTCGCCGCGCGGGACAACGGCGACGCCGTGGTCGGGGTCGTGCCCGGCGCCCGCCTCTACGCGGTGAAGGTGCTCGGCGCCTCCGGCAGGGGCTCCGCCTCCAGCGTCCTGTGCGGGCTCGACTGGCTGGCGGACAACGCCGCCCCGCTCGGCATCAAGGTCGCGAACATGAGTCTCGGCGGCGACGGCGCCGACGACGGCAACTGCGGGTTCACCAACAACGACCCCGAGCACCAGGCGATCTGCAGCGTGGTCAACGAAGCCGGCGTCACGGTGGTGGTCGCGGCCGGCAACGAGGCCGGCGACTTGGCCAACCACACCCCCGCCGCCTTCGACGAGGTCCTCACCGTGACCGCCATGGCCGACTTCAACGGGCAGCCCGGCGGCGGCGCCGCTCCTACCTGCCGGACCGACGTCGACGAGACCGCTGCGGACTTCTCCAACTTCGCCGTGAGCACCGCGGACGCCGCCCACACCATCGCCGGACCGGGAGTGTGCATCGAGTCCACCCGCAGAAGCATCGGAACGACGGTCTACTCCGGCACCTCGATGGCCTCGCCGCACGTGGCCGGCACGGCCGCGCTGTGCCTCACCGGGCCGTGCGCGGGCATGACCCCGGCCCAGGTGGCCGCCAAGCTCCGTGACGACGCCGCGGCCCAGCCCGCCTCGTACGGCTTCGCGGGCGACCCGAACGCGCCCGTCAGCGGGCGCTACTACGGACACCTCGTCCACGCCGGCGGCTACTGAGCACGCCCACGCCCACGACCGGGTTCCGTATCAGCCGGCCAATGCCCTCCTCCGCCCCGTCCCGCTGTGGCCGGACGGGGCGGAGACGGCACTCCTCGTCGCCACGCCGATCCTGCCCCCGGTGATCCTTCTCGCTCCCGTCCTCACCGGCTCCGTCCGGTGGAGTCGCCACAACCCAGGTGCAGGAAGCTGCGCGCGGCGACCGGCAGCCGAACCGGTCGAAGTCCGGTGAGACCGGTCAAGCTTCGGTGAGACCGGTCAGCTTCGGTGAGAGGGGCCAGTCACCCCGGATTGGCCTTTGGCGGTGCTCCGGGCGCCGCCCTACGGTCGGTCCATGCGCATCCGAATCGTCGACGCCTTCACCGACCGCCCCTTCCACGGCAACCCCGCCGGAGTCCTGCTCCTCGACACGGCGTTCCCCCCGGACTCCTGGCTCCAGCAGGTCGCCTCCGAGGTGAACCTCTCCGAGACCGCCTTCGCCCACCCCCTGCCACCCGGCTCGGACGCCGACTGGGCGCTGCGCTGGTTCACCCCGGCCGCCGAGGTCGACATGTGCGGGCACGCGACCCTCGCCACGGCGCACGTCCTCGCCTCGAACGGCCTCGCCGACGGGCTGATCCGCTTCACCGCCCGCTGCGGCATCCTCACGGCCGAAACCGCCGGGGACGGGGCCGTCACCTTGGACTTCCCGACGTCCTCGCTCACCCCGACCGCCGCTCCGGCCGCGGTGGAGCACGCGCTCGGCGGCGCCCCGATCCTGTCCGTGCACGACACCGCCGCCCACATCGGGGACCTGCTGATCGAACTCGCCGACGAGAAGACGGTGAGCGAGCTGGAGCCGGACCACGCCGCGCTGCGCGCCTTCGCCAGGCGCGGCGTGATCGTCACCGCACCGGCCGAGGACCCCTCGCGGGGGTACGACTTCGTCTCCCGCGGCTTCTTCCCGGCCTTCGGGATCGACGAGGACCCGGTCACCGGCAGCGCCCACACCGCGCTCGCCCCGTTCTGGGCCGAGCGCCTGGGCCGCACCGAGCTGACCGGCCTCCAGGGCGGCGCACGCCGGGGTCTCGTACGGGTGAAGCTGGCGGGCGCGCGCACCCTGCTGACGGGCCACGCGGTGACCGTCCTGGACGGGGAGCTGCTCACCGCCCCCTGACGCGGCGGCCCCTCACGGCGTCGGCAGCCAGCCCACCTTGCCCGCGAGCAGCGCGTACCCGCCGAAGGCCACGATGTCGAGCAGTGCGTGCGCGACGACGAGGGGGCCCACCCGGCCCCAGCGGCGGTAGGCCAGGACGAAGACGACGCCCATCACCACGTTGCCGATGAAGCCGCCGATCCCCTGGTAGAGGTGGTAAGAGCCGCGCAGCAGCGAGCTGGCCAGCAGCGCGGCCGTCGGCGACCAGCCGAGCCCGTCCAGCCGCCGCAGCAGGTAGGCCAGCACGATGACCTCCTCCACCACGGAGTTCTGCACCGCGGAGAGGATCAGTACGGGGAACTTCCACCACACGTCGGGCAGGGCCTCCGGCACCACCGTGAGGTTGAAGCCGGTGGCCCGGGCCCCCAGGTAGAACAGCAGCCCGGCGCTCCCGATCCCGGCCGCGACGAGCGCGCCCCGCCCCAGGTCCCCCGCCGGCCTGGTGCGGTCGAAGCCGAGCACCCGCAGCCCCGGCGCACCCTCGCGGGTCAGCAGGTGCGCCACCAGCAGGACGGGGACCAGCGCGGTCGCGATGCCGAACAGCTGCCAGGCCAGGTCCAGCCAGGGCCGGCCGGGGGCGTAGGAGCCGTTGAGCGTGGCGGCCTGGTCCGCCAGCCCGCCCGGCTTGGTGAGCGAGCCGAGGAAGCTGATGAGCGCCGAGACCCCGCTCGCGCCCAGCGACAACGCCAGTACGAGCAGGGTCTCGATGCGCAGGACACGCCGCGGCCCGTCCGTATCCAGCTCCACGACCACCGGCTCCGGCTCCGCCCGCACGCCCGACTCCCGTCCTGCCATTTCGTTGCGACCACCCCATACTGCCTCCTCGGCGGGCGGGCCGAGCGGCACGGGGGGCTCAGGCTCCGGCCGGCACCTCCCCCTCACCCAGCCCCACGGGCCAGGTGTGCACGGGATCCCCCTTGTGCATCAGCTCGCTGTAGCGCCGCGTGGTCGCCGCCAGGGCAGCGTCGCGGTCCAGCCCGGAGGCGAGCGCCCGGTGATAGGTGTCCACCTGCCAGGTCGCGCCGTTCACGCGCCGCCGGCAGCGCTCCTCGATGATGCCGAGGTAGCGGTCCCGGTCCGCGGGCTCGATCCCCCAGGCGTCCAGGCCGGCCGCCGCCATCGGCAGCAGCTCGTCCAGGACCAGCCGGACGGCGGGCACGCCGGCCAGTCCCCCGGCCCGGCCCCGGCGCGGCCAGCGCAGCCGCGCGTCGATCCCGTACCGGCAGGCCGCGTCGAAGTTGGCCTCCGCCTCGGCGAAGGGCAGCCGGGTCCACACCGGGCGCGGCTCGTCGGCGAGGGTGCGTACGAGCCCGTAGTAGAAGGCGGCGTTGGCGACGACGTCGGCCACCGTGGGCCCGGCGGGCAGCACCCGGTTCTCCACCCGCAGGTGCGGGACCCCGTCGGCCACCCCGTACACGGGCCGGTTCCACCGGTAGACGGTGCCGTTGTGCAGGACCAGCTCCTGGAGCCCGGGCACCCCGCCCTCGGCGAGGACCCGCAGCGGCTCCTCCTCGTCGCAGATCGGCAGCAGGGCGGGGAAGTAGCGGACGTTCTCCGCGAACAGCTCGTACGCCGAGTCCACCCAGCGCTCCCCGAACCAGGTGCGCGGCCGCACCCCCTGCGCCTGGAGTTCGGGCGGCCGGGTGTCGGTGGCCTGGGTGAACAGCGGCGGCCGGGACTCCCGCCACAGCTCGCGCCCGAACAGGAACGGCGAGTTCGCACCGACGGCTATCTGTGCGGCGACCACCGCCTGGGCCGCGTTCCACACGTCCGCGAACCGCGCCGGGGTCACCTGGAGGTGCAGTTGCACGGAGGTGCAGGCGGCCTCCGGGACGATCGACCCGGTGTTCCACACCAGCCGTTCGACGCCGTCGATGTCGAGCGTGAAGTCCTCGCCGCGCATCATGAGGATCTGCTCGTTGAGCAGCGAGTAGCGGTCGACCGCCGAGAGGTTGGCGGTGACCAGGTCCTCGCGGGTGATCGTCGGGAGGATGCCGATCATCACCACCCCGGCGTCCATCTCCGTGGCCTGCCGGTGGGCATAGCCGAGACCCGCGCTGAGTTCCTCCGCGAGCTGGTCGAATACGCGTCCGCCGAGACGGTGCGGAAGGACGTTCACCTCCAGGTTGAACATTCCGAGTTCGGTTTGGAAATCGGGGCTCGCTATCCGCTCCAGCACCTGGGCATTCACCATTCTCGGCAAACCGTCGGCGCCCGCGAGATTCAGTTCGATCTCCAGTCCCATCATGTTCTTGGGACGATCGAACCTCTTCTCCGCCAGAAGTCGCTCCAGTCCCTCCAGGCACTCGTGAAGCTTCCTTCGATACCGCTGCCGATCGGACAGGTCGAATCCGCCTGCCACGACCTTCTCCCCCATCGAAGCGTCCCTCCCTCGAGTGGGCCTGGCCGGGTGCACCCAGGCGCGCATGTACGGTCGATGATGCCCCGGCGGCGTGATCCATAACGCGGCGGGGGGTGTGCGTGGCGAGGAGCGCGCGCCGGTTTGGCCGACGGGCGTTTTGGCACATTCATCTGGCAAGTCGTTTCGTGCACATTCTTGTGGCACCCCGCAGCCAGAGCCGGGAAACGTCGACTGGAACCGTCCGGATAACCGACGCTTTCCAGCCGAGCCCCTTTCCGGTAACCTCCGAGGTCAGCACGGCATGTTCGCGCCTATCCGGCATGAATGCCATGTCAGCGGGACCGGTAAGCGCCTTGCCGGCAATAGGCGGGACAGCTAGCCGAAACACTGCGTGAACACATGTCGTATAAACTCCGCAAACGAGGCAGAGAGTTGGCGCGCGGCCATTGCCCCTCAGCCCCCCTCTGGCCCCAGAATGCGACAGCTCCGTCCGCACCTGCCCCCGATCCACAGGTCTCCCAAGTGAGAGGCGACCCACCATGCCGCTGCATGTCCCCCCGGCCCCCGCGCCCGCCCTGCGCAGCGTCCTCGCGGCTCTCGGTTCCCCCACCGCCGTCCACGAGGCACATACCCCCGCCCTGCGCGCGCTCCAGGGGCCGGTGACCGCCGAACTCCCCCTTCCGGTCCACGTCCTCGACCGGTTGAACATCTCGGACCGGGCGTCCGGCGGCAGGCCGCCCCGTACCCGCCTCACCGCCTGGCGGTTCCTCATCCGCAGCGGGGACCGCTACGTCGCGGCCGCCGACACCCGTCTCACCCCGGACGGCTGGGCCTTCTCCCACTTCTTCGAGGGCCCCTACGTGGCGGCCACCGAACGCGCCCTGCGCCAGGCCGAGTCGCTGGGGACGGCGTACCAGCCGCGGCTGCTGTCCGTACCCGAGCTGTACATGCTGACCCTGTGGCTGCACGGGGCGGTGGGCGCCGACGCCTCCGCCGGCCTGCCCGCGGGCGAGGACCTGCTGGTCCCGCTGGCCCCGGCCCCGCCCGGCATCGCGGCGTACCGGCCGCATCCGGTCTCCGAGCTGCTGCCCGTCATGACCCACCGGCTGACCCCCGCGGCGGCGCCGGCCCCGTCCACACCGGCCCCGCCCACGCTGGCCGCACCGGCCGCCTGACCGGGCCTTGGCCCGAGTGACCCATTCGGCCTAGTCCGCTCGGGCCACCGGTGAACCATCCAAAATGACAGGGGAGTTGGCCTGAACCGCCCGCACGAGTGATGCGTCATCACTCTATGAGGACAGCTGCCGGGAAATACCTGCGAAGCGGCTGTCATGGGGGAAGACTGAGGACAAGCTCCCCGCGGGTGCGGGGATGACCCAGGGGGACGGCCATGAACGACGCATCGTGCCGTAGCACGCAGACCACACCGCAGCGAAAGAACGCATCCATGTGCCAGCACCAGCCAGCCTGCCCGTCAGCCGAATCCGCCGACCGGGAGGCCGCGCTCCCGGTGGCCAACCACCCGGAACAGGGCTGGAGCCTGCTGTGCAACGGCGTCCTGCTCTTCGAGGACACCGGTGAGCTGCTGCCGGACGGCCAGATCATCGCCCCGCACCGGCCGCTCGCGGCCGCCCAGGTGATGAAGGCCGCCTAGACGGCAGCGGCGACCGGCCGCGGCGGCGCGGCGACGACGAAGGGGCCGGTCCGGGAGGATTCCCGGGCCGGCCCCTTGTTCATGCTCAGTTGTCGTACTCGTCCAGCGGCGGGCAGGAGCAGACCAGGTTCCGGTCGCCGAACGCACCGTCGATGCGGCGCACCGGCGGCCAGTACTTCTCCGCAGCCGTGACCCCGCCCGGGAAGACGGCCTCGTCACGCGTGTACGGGTGGTTCCACTCGCCGCCCAGCGCCGCCGCGGTGTGCGGGGAGTTGGCCAGCGGGTTGTCGTCCACCGGCCACTCGCCGGCCGCGACCTTCTCGATCTCGCCGCGGATGGCGATCATCGCGTCGCAGAAGCGGTCGATCTCGACGAGGTCCTCGGACTCGGTCGGCTCGATCATCAGCGTGCCGGCCACCGGGAAGGACATGGTCGGCGCGTGGAAGCCGTAGTCGATCAGGCGCTTGGCGATGTCGTCCACGCTCACGCCCGTCGCCTTCGACAGCGGACGCAGGTCGATGATGCACTCGTGCGCGACCAGGTTGCCCGGGCCCGTGTAGAGCACGGGGTAGTGCGGCTCCAGGCGCTTGGCGATGTAGTTCGCGCCGAGCACCGCGACCTGGGTGGCGCGCTTGAGGCCCTCGCCGCCCATGAGGCGCACGTACGACCAGGAGATCGGCAGGATGCCGGCCGAACCCCACGGGGCGGCCGAGATCGGGCCGACGCCCGTCTCCGGGCCGGCCGTCGGCTGCAGCGGGTGGTTCGGCAGGTACGGGGCCAGGTGCGCCCGGACACCGACCGGGCCGACGCCCGGACCACCGCCTCCGTGCGGGATGCAGAAGGTCTTGTGCAGGTTCAGGTGCGAGACGTCGCCGCCGAAGTGACCGGGCTTCGCCAGGCCCACCAGGGCGTTGAGGTTGGCGCCGTCCACGTAGACCTGGCCGCCGGCCTCGTGCACCTGGGCGCAGATGTCGGCGACGTGCTCCTCGAACACACCGTGCGTCGAGGGGTAGGTGATCATCAGCACCGAGAGCTCGTCGCGGTACTGCTCGATCTTGGCGCGCAGGTCGTCCGCGTCCACCTCGCCGTCGTCGGCGGTCTTGACGACGACGACCTTCATGCCGGCCATCACGGCGCTGGCGGCGTTGGTGCCGTGCGCGGAGGACGGGATGAGGCAGACGGTGCGCTGCTCGTCGCCGTTGGCCCGGTGGTAGGCGCGCACGGCCAGCAGGCCGGCGAGCTCACCCTGGGAGCCGGCGTTCGGCTGGATGGAGACCTTGTCGTAGCCGGTGACCTCGCAGAGACGTTCCTCCAGCTCGTTGATGAGCGTGAGGTACCCCTCGGCCTGCTCGACCGGGGCGAACGGGTGCAGCTGGCCGAACTCGGGCCAGGTCACCGGCTCCATCTCGGTGGTCGCGTTGAGCTTCATGGTGCAGGAGCCCAGCGGGATCATGCCGCGGTCCAGCGCGTAGTCCTTGTCCGAGAGCTTGCGCAGGTAGCGCAGCATCGCGGTCTCGGAACGGTGCTGGTGGAAGACCGGGTGCGTCAGGTAGTCGTCCGAGCGCAGCAGGCCCTCGGGCAGGGTGTCGACCGTGGTCTCGTCGAGCGCCTCGATGTCCGCGGCGGAGCCGGGGACGCCGAAGGCGGCCCAGACGGCCTCGATGTCGGCGCGCAGCGTGGTCTCGTCGCAGGCGACGGAGACGTGGTCCGCGTCGGCCTGGTAGAGGTTGACCCCGCCGCGGCGGGCGGCGGCGACGACCTCGGCCGCGCGGCCCGGGACCCGGGCCGTGATCGTGTCGAAGTAGGCGCCGTGCACGATCTCGACCCCGCCGGCCTGCAGGCCCGCGGCGAGCAGGGTGGCGTAGCGGTGGGTGCGGCGGGCGATCGTCCGCAGGCCGTCCGGGCCGTGGTAGACGGCGTACATGGCGGCCATGACGGCCAGCAGCACCTGCGCGGTGCAGATGTTGCTGGTGGCCTTCTCGCGGCGGATGTGCTGCTCGCGGGTCTGCAGGGCCAGGCGGTACGCCTTGTTGCCGTCCGCGTCCACGGAGACGCCGACGAGACGGCCCGGCAGCGAGCGCGCGTGCTTGGCCTGGACGGCCATGTAACCGGCATGCGGTCCGCCGAAGCCCATCGGGACACCGAAGCGCTGCGTGGTGCCGACGGCGATGTCGGCGCCCAGCTCGCCCGGGGAGGTCAGCAGCGTCAGCGCGAGCAGGTCGGCCGAGACGGTGACGATGGCACCGAGCTCGTGCGCCTGGTCGATCAGCGGCTTGATCTCCCGTACGGCACCGGAGGCGCCGGGGTACTGGACCAGCACGCCGAAGACGCCGCGCTCGGCGATCTCGGCCGGGATGCCGTCCGAGAGGTCCGCGACGACGACCTCGACACCCGTGGGCTCGGCGCGGGTCTCGATCACGGCGATGGTCTGCGGCAGCGCGTCCGCGTCGATCAGGAAGACGCCGCCCTTGACCTTGCCCACCCGGCGGGCGAGCGACATGGCCTCGGCGGCCGCGGTGCCCTCGTCGAGCAGCGAGGCGCCGGAGGTCGGCAGGCCGGTGAGGTCGGCGACGACGGTCTGGAAGTTCAGCAGCGCCTCGAGGCGGCCCTGGGAGATTTCGGGCTGGTACGGGGTGTAGGCCGTGTACCAGGCCGGGTTCTCCATCACGTTGCGCAGGATCACCGGCGGCGTGAAGGTGCCGTAGTAGCCGAGGCCGATCATCGAGGAGAGGACCTGGTTGCGGTCGGCGAGCGAACGCAGCTCGGCCAGCACCTCGGCCTCGGTCCGCGCCTCGGGCAGGTCGAGCGCTGCGGCGGTCTTGATGACATCCGGCACCGCGGCGGCGGTCAGTTCGTCCAGGGAGCCGTAGCCCACGTGGGCGAGCATCTTCGCCTGCGCCTCGGCATCCGGGCCGATGTGGCGCTGCTCGAAGGGGATGCCTCGCTCCAGCTGGGAGAGCGGAATGCGGTTGGCGGTCATGTACGGAGGCCTCCTGGTCGTATGACCTGCGAGGGGCACCACGGCGCGGGCACCCGGACGGCCTCCCCCTCTGTCATCTCAACCTGAGAGTTTCACCGGGAGTCGCGGGAGAACCCGAGAGCCCGGCTTTCACCGTCGGTGAGGAGGGGAACCGGCACTGCGCGCCCGGTACCCGCCCCTGCTTTCCAGAGTGGCCTCGTCCGTGCGGTACGTATGCCTGAGAGATTCCGGGGAGGATTTGCTCCTTCGGCGCCTCCGTCGCGTTCGCTCGGAGGACTCTCCCGCACAGGGTCGACAGCCATCACCCAGCCTACCAGCGAGGATCTGGACCCTCCCCGAGTGGCCTCCTTTCCCGATATGCCCTTCTGTAGTCATTACGGAGGAGTTGCGACCATTTGGAGGGACCGTGCAGACCGACATCGATCCGCGCAGCCTGATCGGCCGCAAGGCGTTCGACCGCAATGGCACCAAGATCGGCACGATCGACGAGGTCTACCTCGACGATGCCACCGGAGTTCCGGAATGGGCGGCGGTCCGGACCGGCCTCTTCAGCCGGGACGCCTTCGTCCCCCTGGAGCCGAGCGAGGTGGTCGGCGACACCCTGCGGGTGCCCTTCGACCGTTCCCTGATCAAGGACGCCCCCGATTTCGGCGTCGGCCGCCATCTCTCCCCCGAACAGGAGCTGCAGCTCTACCACCACTACGGCCTGGACGTGACCCTGCCCAGCGACTTCCAACGCGACTTCGGCCGCCTGGCGGGCGAGGAGGGCTAGCGGGCACGGGAGCCCGGGAGATCGTAAGGCGAGGACACCAGGGGAGACCGGGAGACGGAGAGCTCAGGAGCTCAGGAGCTCAGGAGGCCGCCGGCAGGCGGCTCCTCCCCCACCAGCGGCAGCGGATCGGACGGCTCCAGCTCGGGGTCGTCCACCCGGAAGGTCCGCACCCGGCCGGGCTGCGATCCGGGCTGCTCGAACCGTACGGTCACCCGCCCGACCCCGCTGCCCTGCACCCATCCGGGCCCGTACACGGCGTGCCGTACGTCGCTCCCGGCCCCCCAGCTCCGCTCGGGAGCGGCCTCGGGCCCCCCGGGCCCCCCGGAAGGCTCCGCACCCTCCACGCCCTCCACAGGCCCCGCGACGGCCCCACCGGCCCCGCCCGCCGCCCCGGTCTCGGCAGCCCCCTCAGGCCCGGCGGACTCCCCCGCCCCGCCGTGCGCCGGGTCGGCGGTGAGCGACTGCGCGAACAGGTCCTCCTGCGTGTAGTCCGCCAGCCCGGTCACCCCCACGCCCAGCAGCCGCACGCCGCCCGTGGTGTCCACGCCCTCCAGCAGCCGCGCCGCGGCCTCGCGCACCACGGAGGAATCGTCGGTGGGCCCGCGCAGCGTCTCGGAACGCGTCAGCGTCGAGAAGTCGTACCGGCGCACCTTCAGCACGATCGTGCGCCCCGAGTGCCCCGACCCCCGCAGCCGCTGCACGCACCGGTCCGCCAGCCGCTGCACCTCGGTCCTGATCCGCACCCGGTCGTGCAGGTCCACGTCGAAGGTGTCCTCCACCGACACCGACTTCGCGTCCCGCTCCGCGACCACCGGCCGCTCGTCGATCCCCAGCGCCATCCGGTACAGACCCACCCCGTGCGAGCGCCCGAGCATCCGCACCAGCTCGTCCTCCCCGGCCTCCGCCAGGTCCCCCACGGTGGTGATCCCGGCGCGCCGCAGGTGCTCTCCGGTGGCCGGCCCCACCCCGGGCAGGGTGCGGACCGACATCGGCGCAAGGAGCTCGCGCTCGGTCCCCGGCTCGATCAGCAGCAGCCCCGCCGGCTTGGCCTCCTCGGACGCCACCTTGGCCAGCATCTTCGACCCGGCCAGCCCCACCGACCCGCTGAGCCCCGTCGCGGCCCTGATGTCCGCCCGCAGCCGCTCCCCGGCGGCCCGGGCGGCCGACGAGTCGAAGGCCACCCCGCCCGCCTCCAGGTCCACGAAGGCCTCGTCCAGACTGAGCGGCTCCACCAACGGCGACAGCTCCCGCAGCAGGGCCATCACCACATCGCTGACCTGCCGGTAGAGCGTGAAGCGGGGGATCAGGTAGGCGCCGTTGGGGCAGAGCCGGCGCGCCTGGGCCATCGGCATCGCCGAATGCACCCCGAAGCGCCTGGCCTCGTACGAGGCGGTGGCGACGACCCCGCGCGGTCCGAGGCCGCCCACGATGACGGCCTTGCCCCGCAGGCTCGGCTTCGACGCCTGCTCCACGGACGCGTAGAAGGCATCCATGTCCAGATGCAGAATGGTCGGCGCGGCTCTCACATGCCCGATGCTGCCCTACGGGACTGACAGGGCCGCGGCCCGGTCAGCCGGCCCGGTTGCGCCGGGCTGCCAGCTCGTCCGCGGGATTGTGCCCGACCAGCGTCTCGCCGGTGTCCACGCGCTCCCCGTGCAGCTGCGACAGCGCGCTCTCCACGTCGCGCCAGACCACGCCCACGGCGATGCCGAAGACACCCTGCCCGCCCTGGAGCAGGCTCACGACCTGGTCGGGCGACGTGCACTCGTACACGGTGGCGCCGTCGCTCATCAGCGTCATCCGCTCGAGGTCCGAGAAGCCCCGGTCACGCAGGTGCTGTACGGCCGTACGGATGTTCTGCAGCGCCACCCCGGTGTCCAGGAAGCGCTTGACGATCTTGAGGACCACGACGTCGCGGAAGCTGTAGAGCCGCTGCGTCCCCGAACCGTAGGCGGGGCGCACGCTCGGCTCCACCAACCCCGTCCGCGCCCAGTAGTCGAGCTGCCGGTAGGTGATGCCGGCCGCGGCACACGCCGTCGGCCCGCGGTAGCCGACCTGCTCGGGCGCCGGGTCTGCGCCCACCGGTCCGACCGGCGCCGACTCCGGCTGACGGCGCGCGGAACCGGCCGCACTGCCGTGCAGCGGGTACGGTCCACCGTCACTCCGTGCGGGGATGCCCCCGGTCGTACCGTCGCCCGTGATCCTCACGCCGACCCTCCGTCCTTGACCTGCCACCTTGAAGGTAGGCAGTCACCAGGGGTGCGTCAACGATCGCCACACTCGGCACGCCGAGTGATAATCACCCTGAGAGTGGTTTCCCGTATCCCTTTGCGGGGAAAGGCTACTCGAATGGGCTGACAGTCCCCGTGGGACGACGCGGCCGAAGCGGCCGTCGACTCACTGCGGGCCGGTGCCGAAGTCCTCGGGCGAGATCTGGTCGAGGAACTCGCGGAACTTCTCCACCTCGTCCTCCTGCTCGTCCGGTATCGCGATCCCGGCGTCGTCGAGCACCCCGTCACTGCCGTAGATCGGCGTACCGGTGCGCAGGGCCAGTGCTATGGCGTCGGAAGGCCGCGCGCTCACCTCGACCCCGCTGGCGAAGACGAGCTCCGCGTAGAAGACGCCTTCCCGCAGATCCGTGATCCGTACCTCGGTGAGCTCCTCGCCGACCGCCTCGAGCACGTCCTTGAACAGGTCGTGCGTCAGTGGTCGGGCAGGGGCCATGCCCTGCTGCGCGAAGGCAATGGCGGTCGCCTCCCCAGGACCGATCCAGATGGGCAGGTACCGGTCGCCTCCCACTTCACGCAGGAGCACGATCGGTTGGTTGGAGGGCATTTCCACCCGGACACCCACAACGTCGAGCTCGTTCACACAGCAACCCTAGGACCTGCCCGGCAGGTTTGGGTAGTCGGGGCCCCTTCGCTCACGGCAGCCGGACCCCGAGGGCGGTCTGCACCAGGGCCTCGTGGAGCCGTACGGAGAGCCCTGCGAGCTCCTTCAACGTGGCCTCCGCGTGCGCCCTGGTCTGGGGGTTGCGGTGCCGCCTCAGGGGCGCCACGACCTGCTCCACCAGGCCCGCCTCCCGGTCCGCGGCGGCCTTCATGGCGCGCAGGTGCCGCGGCTCCAGCCCGAACCGCCCCAGGTCGGCCACCAGCCGGGCCACCGTGACCGCCTCGGCGTCGAATCCCCCGCCCGGTGCCTCGGCGAGCAGCCCGTACGACTCCCACTCGACCAGCTGGGCCTCGTCCACCCCGGCGGCCGCGAGGAGCTCGGCACGGCCCACCCGGGCCGCCGTGGGCCGTTCCCGGCGCACCTCCCCGTAGACGGCCGAGGGGCCCGCCGGATCGACGGACTCCCCGTGCGGCGTGGGCGCGGGGATCCGGATCTGCTCGCCGCGGGCCAGGGCGTCGAGCTGCTCGCGGATGACCTTCAGCGGCAGGTAGTGGTCGCGCTGCAGACGCAGGATGTGCGCGAGGCGCTCGACGTCCTCGGCGCTGAACTTGCGGTATCCGGAGGGTGTGCGCCTGGGCTCGACGAGCCCCTCCGCCTCCAGGAAACGGATCTTCGAGATCGTGACTTCGGGGAACTCGTCACGCAGCGTGGTGAGCACCGTGCCGATGCTCACCAGCCGCCCGGCCGAGCCGGCGGCGTCGTTTCCGGCACCACCCGTCGGAGTGCGCAGCATGGGACCTTCCCTTGATGGGGGTGCCCCCGTACGGAGCCTGGGGGGTCAGACGCCCCGCAGGCTCGCGTAGAAGACCAGCCGGTACTTGCCGATCTGCACCTCGTCGCCGTTGTGCAGCGCCACGGAGTCGATCGGCTCGCGGTTGACGTACGTGCCGTTGAGGCTGCCGACGTCGGCGACGGTGAAGCCGCCGTCCTGGCTCCTGCGGAACTCGACATGGCGCCGGGAGACGGTGACGTCGTCCAGGAAGATGTCGCTCTGCGGATGCCGGCCCGCCGTGGTCAGCTCACCGTCCAGCAGGAAGCGGCTGCCCGAGTTGGGACCGCGCCGCACGATGAGCAGGGCGGAACCGGGGGGCAGCGCTTCCACCGCGGCCTGGGCCTCGGGGGACAGCGAGGACGACACGTGCGTCTGTCCCGTCACCTCGGCCTCGTAGGCCTCGAGGCCGGAGATCGAGATGGTGGACGTGGTCTCCGAGGCACGCTCCGGCGTCAGGCCCGCCCGCAGCGGCGCTCCGCAGTTGGAGCAGAACCGGCTGGCCGCATCGCTGCGGTGTCCGCACCTGCTGCAAACCTGCTCGGCCGACATGGACGGCTCCTCGCGCCGCGGCTGCCCCGCGGAGGCATTGGTGGCATACGGATCGGGGGCAAACCCTCCACCCGCACTTGAGGTTGATGGTTCACCGAAACCTATGCGTCCGGTACCAGCAGGGTCAACAGACGACGCGCCGTATCCGCCCGAAACGTCACCCCCGCCCGCGACCTCGTCACGGAAGAGCGGCCGGTCGCCCTGCCCTTCCGCATCGCCGTGCCCGGCACGGTGACGTGCCGCACCGCTTTCCTCGCGGTTCTTCTTGCCGAACAACTTCTCAAACAACTTCACGGGCGATTCCCCTTGACCGAAACAGACCCGCCCGTGGGGCAGGACGAACTCCGAATGCACACACCTGCCGACCCGGACAACCTCACAACGTCCGTAACCACCAGACAGTTTCCACCACGCACCGCGACTTCGGTGCGCCGACCCCCCGCAGGCATCCGCCCGCGTGAGCCGGTCCACTCTCCGCTCCGCATCCTCACGATGACGACCGAGCGTAGTCAGGCTGCTTCGCAGCCCGCAAGGCATCCACAACGATCTTCGCCGACCGTGTGACGGCGACCGTGGCCTGTTCCTTCTCCAACGTCTGCACGACACCGCCGGGGATGTTGAGGGCCGGCTCCAGATCCTGGGACTTGCCGATCACCCTGAACTCATAGGGCTGTGTGATCTTCGTACCGTCGATCCCGACCCCGCCGCTCTCGTCCGAGAAGTACGAGCCCGCCACCACGCGCACCCCGTTGATCTGGATCGCCTCGGCCCCCGCCGCCCGCAGTTCCTGAAGGGTGTCCAGCAACTGGTCGGACCGCACGAGGCCCTTGGGATCGGTGATCTTCAGCGTGATACCGGGTCCCTGAGCTGCCACCGTACCGGCCAGGATGCCGAGTTGGCGCTCCTTCTCCACGGTCTGCTTGCGGGCCTCCTCGGCCTGATTGGAACTGCTCTCCAGTTCCTTGCGCTGATCCTCCAGCCGCTGCTTCTCCTCCTCCAGGCGCTTGGTCCGCCCGTCCAGCTCGTCGAGGATCCGTACGAGGTCCTCCTGGCGGGCCCCCCGCAGCGCACTGGAGTCGCTGGTCGACCGCACCTGGATGGCCAGCCCGAGCCCCAGGACGAACAGCAGCAGAGCCACGATCAATTGGGCCCTGCTCACCCGCGGGGGCCACAGCCCGGCCGCGAGCCGCTGCCGGCCCGTCTGCTCGGGCACCTCCGCCGCCGGCTCCGTCCCCTTCTCAAGAGGCTGCTCGGGGACGTTCGGTTCCTCGGGCGGAGTGTCATTCGTACTCATCGGCCTCACGCCCGGAACACGTGCCGGCGGATGGCCGCGGCATTGGAGAAGATGCGGATGCCGAGGACCACGACCACACCCGTGGAAAGCTGCGAGCCGACACCCAGCTTGTCGCCGAGGAAGACGATCAGCGCTGCCACGACCACGTTCGACAGGAACGACACCACGAAGACCTTGTCCACGAAGATGCCGTCCAGCATCGCGCGCAGGCCCCCGAACACCGCGTCCAGCGCCGCCACCACGGCGATCGGCAGATAAGGCTCCACCACGGCCGGCACTTCGGGCCGGACCAGAAGTCCGACCACCACTCCGGCCAAGAGGCCCAGTACCGCGATCACGATGCACCCTTCTGCTGCTCTGCTGCTGTAGCTGTACGCACGGTCAGGCTCGACGCGGCCGGCAACCGCACCTCGTCCGCGGCGGACAGCGTGTAGCGGATCCCGTAGCTCTCCTGCAGCACGTGCAGGTACTGTCCGTCCGCCGAATCCTGGAAGGCGGTGCCGAGCCGCTTCTTGTCCCCCACCGCCAGCACTTCGTACGGCGGCACCAGCGGCCTGTTGTCGACCAGTATCGCGTCACCGGCGGCCCTGATCGCCGACAGCGCCGTCAGCCGCTGCCCGTTGATCGAGACGGCCTCCGCCCCGGACTGCCACAGCCCGTTGACGATCTTCTGCATATCCCGGTCGCGGACCCGGCCGGTGTCCGAGAAACCGGCGCTCTCCCGCGGCCCGCCCCCGTCGCCCGACGACGCGCCCTTGGCGTCGTCCACGACCAGCTTGATCCCGGGACCACGCACCTCCGTGGCCCCGGACAGCAGCGCCACGAGCTCGCCCTGGCCGCTGCCGGGCTGCTTGAGCGCGGCCCGCTGGCGCTCCGCGACGTCCGTCCGCAGCCGCTCGATGGCCCGCTCCAGACCGTGCGCGCGCTCATCGGCCCGCTCCACGCGCTCGATCAGCTCCTGCCGCTCCTTGGCCAGCACCGGCGCGGACAGCCGCGCCTCGGCAGCACCCAGCGTGACGACCATGGCGGCGAGCACGAGACCGGCGGCGAGCGCCAGTTTGGCCTTGAGGGTGCGCGGGAGCCCCGCCGTACCCTCCGCCTCACGCCGGCCCGCGGCCTCCGCATAGCCCTCGTCGAGACTGTGGTCCATCACGTGCGTCAGCAGCGACATGGACGCGTCCGGGCGCGCGGGCGCCGAAGACGCCGGACTCCGGTGGTGGGGCGGCTGCGACATGCCGCACATCGTCGCATGTCGGCGGCGCACACACCGAATGCGCCCGCCCCGCGGGACGGGCGGGAAAACTCCCCGCCCGCCCCACGGGACCTCGGGCCTCACCCGGCACTCAGTGCCCGGCGCCGTCGACCACGCCCGCCCACTCGTCGAGCAGCGCCTGCGCCGAGGCGTCGTCCGGACCTTCGGCCCACAGATGGGTGACCGCCTCGGCCGGGTCCGGCAGGACCAGCGCCCAGCGCCCGTCCGCCTCCACGACCCGGACCCCGTCGGTGGTGTCCACCTGTCGGTCGCCCGCCGCCTCGACGACCCGGCGCATCACGAGCCCCTTGACGGCCCACGGCGTCGGCACGTCCCGCTTGAGCACGTGCGCCCGCGGAATCCTGGCGTCTATCTGGCTCAGGGTGAGCTGCGTACGTGCCACCAGCCCCAGCAGCTGCACGAACGCCGCGGCCCCGTCGAAGACGCTGCTGAACTCCGGAACGATGAACCCGCCGCGGCCGTCTCCGCCGAAGATGGTGTTCTCCGCGCGGCCCACCCGCGTCAGGTCGTCGGGCGACGTCGTCGTCCACTCCACCTGCGTGCCGTGATACGCGGCCACCTGCTCGGCGACGCGCGTGGTGGTCACCGGCAGCGCGACCTTGCCGCTGCGCTTGGCGGCGGCCACCAAGTCGAGCATCACCAGCAGTGCCCGGTCGTCTTCGATGATCCGCCCGCGCTCGTCCACCAGGGAGATCCGCTCACCGACCGGGTCGAAACGCACGCCGAAGGCCGCCCGCGCCGAGGCCACGATCTCCCCGAGCCGCACCAGCCCGGCCCGCCGGGACTCGGCGGTCTCCGTGGGCCTCGACTCGTCGAGCCCCGGATTGATCGTCAGCGCGTCCACTCCGAGCCTGCCCAGCAGGCTGGGCAGGACGAGCCCGGCGCTGCCGTTGGAGGCGTCCACGACCACCTTGAGCCCCGCGTCGGCGATCCCGGTGGTGTCGACCCTGCGCAGCAGCGAACCGGTATAGGCGTCGAAGACACTGCTCGGGAACTGCAGGTCACCGATCTCCCCGGGGAACGCCCGCCGGTACTCCTGGCGCGCGTACACCCGGTCGAGCTTGCGCTGCTGCTGGAGCGAGAGGTCGGCCCCGCGCTCGTCCAGGAACATGATGTCGACGGAGTCCGGCACACCGGGCGAGGTCCGCAGCACGATCCCGCCGGCGGTGCCGCGCGCGGTCTGCTGCCGCGCCACGGGCAGCGGCACGTTCTCCAGGTCGCGCACGTTGATCGCGCTGGCCTGGAGCGCCGAGATCACCGCCCGTTTGAGCGCTCTCGCGCCTCGGGAGTGGTCACGCGCCGTGGTGACCGTCGCGCCCTTCTTCAACGTCGTCGCATAGGCGCCCGCGAGCCGCACCACCAGTTCGGGGGTGATCTCCACGTTCAGAATGCCGGAGACGCCGCGCGCACCGAACAGGTGGGCCTGTCCACGCGACTCCCAGATCACCGAGGTGTTGACGAAGGCGCCGGCCTCGATGGTCTTGAACGGGTAGACCCGCACATTGCCCTGGACGATCGATTCCTCACCGACGAGGCACTCGTCCCCGATGACGGCGCCGTCCTCGATCCGCGCGGCACGCATGATGTCGGTGTTCTTGCCGATGACACAGCCGCGGAGATTGCTGTGGGGGCCGATGTACACGTTGTCGTGTACGACGGCCTTGTGCAGGAACGCGCCGCTCTTGACGACCACGTTCGACCCGATGACGGTGTGCTCGCGGATCTCGACGCCGGCCTCGACCTTGGCGTAGTCCCCGATGTAGAGGGGCCCGCGCAGCACGGCGTCCGGGCTGACCTCGGCCCCTTCGGCGATCCACACGCCGGGCGAGATCTCGAAGCCGTCCATGTCGATCTGGACCTTGCCCTCGAGCACGTCGGCCTGCGCCTTGACGTAGCTCTCGTGCGTGCCCACGTCTTCCCAGTAGCCCTCGGCCACGTAGCCGTAGATCGGCCGCCCTTCCTTCATGAGCTGGGGGAACACGTCACCGGACCAGTCCACCGAGACGTCCGGGTCGACGTAGTCGAAGACCTCGGGCTCCATGACGTAGATGCCGGTGTTGACCGTGTCGGAGAAGACCTGGCCCCAGGTCGGCTTCTCCAGGAACCGCTCGACCTTGCCCTCCTCGTCCACGATCGTGATGCCGAATTCCAACGGATTCGGCACCCGGGTGAGGCACACCGTGACGAGTGCGCCCTTCTCCTTGTGGAAGCGGATCAGATCGGTGAGGTCGAAGTCGGTGAGCGCATCGCCGGAAATGACGACGAAGGCGTCATCCTTCAGGGCTTCCTCGGCGTTCTTCACGCTGCCGGCGGTGCCGAGTGGCTTCTCCTCATTGGCATAGGTGAGCTCCATTCCGAGCTCTTCGCCATCCCCGAAGTAGTTCTTGACGAGTGACGCCAGGAACTGAACGGTGACCACGGTCTCGCTGAGCCCATGCCGCTTGAGCAGCCTCAGCACATGCTCCATGATCGGCCGGTTCGCCACCGGCAGGAGCGGCTTGGGCATGCTCGAGGTCATGGGACGAAGGCGCGTACCTTCGCCACCGGCCATCACGACGGCCTTCATGTCGGAAGAGTCCTCCTAGAGAGATGACGGTCGTGCCGACCTCACCCGTCTCGAACGGTGACTCCGCTACTCCTCCGCGTCATCCGGCGCCTGACGAGCTCAATCGGCCGTGGAGTCCGCCTTCACGAGACGGCGGACTTGAACCACGTAAAGGATTCCTGCCCACCAATAGAGGGTTGTACCCCATCCGGCGAACGCCCATCCGAAAACTGACCCCATCCAGGCCAACCAACCCGCCCCGTCACTGAGCAGCAGCAAGGGGAACGCGTACATCAGGTTGAACGTCGCCGCCTTGCCGAGGAAGTTGACCTGCGGCGGCGGATAGCCGTGGCGGCGCAGGATCCACACCATGACCAGCAACATCAGCTCGCGCGCCAGCAGGGCGCCCGTGAGCCACAGCGGCAGAATCTCGCGATAGGTCAAACCGAAGAGGGTGGACAGGACGTACAGCCGGTCCGCGGCCGGATCCAGCAGCCGGCCGAGCTTGCTGATCTGATTCCAGCGCCGGGCGAGCTTCCCGTCGAGGTAGTCACTGATCCCGCTGAGCATGAGGACGGCCAGGGCCCATCCGTCGTACTCGACGAGGATCAGCCACAGGAACAGGGGCACGCCGGCCAGGCGAGCCATGCTCAGGACGTTGGGAATGGTGAAAATTCGGTCAGTCTGAACCCGAGTCTCCTGGACCTCCACCCGGGGGCCTCCACTGTGACGGTAGAAATGTGGTCGTACGATGCCCCCTGACCCTACAGGAGACCGCACACGTGTCCTGAACGCAGAAAAGCCCCGCACCGGACCCTTACGGGTCTGGTGCGGGGCTTCCGCAATGATTGTTCGGCGGCGTCCTACTCTCCCACAGGGTCCC
>NZ_JBEZLA010000049.1:0-59447 GCF_040651925.1 Streptomyces sp. NPDC048349
GCCGGGCGGCGGTCCGCCGTCGAGGGTGCCGTACACCTCGGTCTCGAACAGCGAGTAGCCGTAGGTCGTGCCCCCTCCCCGGCCCCGTCCCAACTCCCGTCCCCGCTCCCCGTCCCCTCTCCCGTTCCCGAGGTACCGCGCAGTGAGTTCCGCACCGCCCCCCATACCCGTCACGGTCGTCGGCCTCGGCGCCGACGGCTGGGCCGGGCTCACCGCCGCCGCGCGGACCGCGCTGTCCTGCGCCGAGGTGCTGATCGGCGGGCCGCGCCAGCTGGACCTGGTGCCGGCCGACGCGTGCCCCGGTGAGCGGGTGGCGTGGCCGAGCCCGCTGCGGCCGGCCGTGCCGAAGCTGATGGCCGAGCACGCGGGCCGCCGGATCGCGGTGCTGGCCAGCGGCGACCCGATGTTCTACGGAATCGGCCGCGCCCTCGCCCAGGAGCTCGGCCCGGACAGCCTCGCGGTCCACCCGCACCCCTCCTCCGTCTCGTACGCCTGCGCCCGCCTGGGCTGGCCGGTGGAGGACACCGAGGTGGTCACGGTCGTCGGCCGCCCCGTGGCCCGGCTCGCGGCCGCCCTGTACGAGGGACGGCGGGTGCTGGTGCTCAGCGCAGGAGCGGCGTCCCCGGACGAGATCGCCGCTCTGCTTCGAGCGCGGGGCTTCGGCCCCAGCCGGATCCGGGTGCTGGAGCAGCTCGGCTCCGAGCGCGAGGATGCGTACGAGGGTTTCGCCGACGGCTGGGACCACCCGCCCGGCGATCCCCTGAACGTGGTGGCCGTGGATTGCCGCCGGGATCCCGCCCACCCGGCGCCGCGGCTCGGCGCGACCCCCGGCCTGCCGGACGCCGCCTACGAACACGACGGGCAGCTCACCAAGCGCCGCGTGCGCGCCGCGACCCTGTGCGCCCTGGCCCCGGCCCCCGGGGAGCTGCTGTGGGACATCGGCGGCGGCTCCGGCTCCATCGGCATCGAGTGGATGCGTACGCACCCCTCGTGCCGGGCGGTGGCCGTGGAGCGCGTCCCGGAGCGTGCGGACCGCATCAAGCGCAACGCGGCGGCGCTCGGTGTGCCCGGGCTGCGCGTGGTGGTCGGCGCCGCACCCGACGCGCTCGGCGGGCTCCCGGCTCCCGACGCGGTGTTCATCGGCGGCGGGCTGACCGCGCCGGGGCTGCTGGACGCGGCCTGGGCGGCGCTGGCCCCCGGCGGCCGCCTGGTCGTCAACACCGTCACCCTGGAGTCGGAGGCGGTCCTCGCCGACCGCTACCGGCGCCACGGCGGCGAACTGGTGAAGCTGTCGGTCGCGCACGCGGTGCCGGTCGGCGGCTTCACGGGCTGGCGGCAGGCAATGCCCGTCACCCAGTGGTCGGTTACCAAGGAAAAGGATCAGGACCAGACATGACCGTGTACTTCATCGGTGCCGGCCCCGGCGCCGCCGACCTGATCACGGTGCGCGGTGCCCGGACGCTGGCCGCCGCCCCCGTCTGCCTCTACGCGGGCAGCCTGGTCCCGCGCGAACTGCTGGCCGAGTGCCCGCCCGACGCCCGGCTGGTCGACACCTCGCAGCTGACCCTGGACGAGATCATCGCGGAGTGCGTACGGGCGCACGCGGCGGGCCGGGACGTCGCGCGGCTCCACTCCGGCGACCCCTCGATCTTCAGCGCCGTCGCGGAGCAGATGCGGCGCCTCGACGCGGCCGGCATCCCCTACGAGGTCGTCCCGGGCGTTCCGGCCTTCGCCGCCGCGGCCGCCGCGCTGAAGCGGGAACTGACCGTCCCCACCGTCGGCCAGACGGTGATCCTGACCCGCATCGCCCAGCAGGCCACGCCGATGCCGCCCGGCGAGGACCTGGCCACGCTCGGGCGCAGCGGCGCACTGCTGGTGCTGCACCTGGCCACCCGCTACGTGGACCGGGTCGTCGGCGAACTGCTGCCGCACTACGGGGCCGAGTGCCCGGTGGCGGTGGTGGCGATGGCCAGCCGCCCCGACGAGCTGATCCTGCGCGGCACACTGGCCGACATCGCGGCGCAGGTGAAGGAGGCGGGCCTGGTCCGCACCGCGGTCATCGTGGTGGGCCGCACGCTGGGCGCCGAGCAGTTCCGTGACAGCCACCTGTACTCCCCCGAGCGCGACCGGCATGTCTGCTGAACCGGGCGGCGGGCCGGAGCGGCACGTCCTGATCCTGGGCGGTACGACGGAGGCCCGCCGCCTGGCGGAAGCGCTGGCCTCAGCCGGTACGGGCGCCGGGGTCGCTGCGGGAGCGGCCGCCGCCCCCGGCGCGGGCGCGGTCCAGCGGGGGGCGGCGCAGACGGTCCGGGTGACCACCTCGCTGGCGGGGCGGGTTGCCGCCCCCGTGCTCCCGCCGGGCGAGACGCGGATCGGCGGCTTCGGCGGGCCCGCCGGGCTCGCCGCGTGGATCAGCGCCCACCGGGTCACGCACCTGGTCGACGCCACCCACCCCTTCGCGGAGCGGATGAGCTTCAACGCCTCCGAGGCGGCGGCGCTTTCGGGGGTCCCCCTGCTGGCGTTGCGCCGCCCCGGCTGGACGCCGGCTCCCGGCGACGCCTGGACCTGCGCGGACTCGCTCGCCGACGCGGCCGCGCTGCTGCCAGCCCTCGGCGCGCGCGTCTTCCTCACCACCGGCCGGATGGGCCTGCACAGCTTCGCGCACCTCACCGACACCTGGTTCCTGGTGCGTTCCGTCGATCCCCCGGCCGCGCCGGTGCCGCCGCGGCTGGAAGTCCTCCTGGCCCGGGGCCCGTTCACGCTGGATGACGAGCGCGAGCTGCTGGCCCGCCACCGGATCGACCTCCTGGTCACCAAGGACAGCGGAGGCTCGGCCACCTCCCCGAAGCTCACCGCCGCCCGCGAGGCGGGAATCCCGGTCCTCGTCGTACGCCGCCCCCCGGTCCCCGAGGGCGTGCCGGAGGCGGACTCGGTGGCCGGGGCACTGCGCTGGCTGCGCTACGATCGCGCGCACTGATCGTTCAGGTGTGCGATACGCGAGGGGGCGGTGGGACATGGGGTCCGGCGGCAGAATCTCCGGGGCCGTGACGGCCCTGCTGGTCGGCGGCCTGCTCGCCGGCGGATGCTCGGGCGGCGGACCGGCCGGGAAGCCGGCCGCGGTCCCGACGACGAGCGCCCCGGCCGAGCCGTCCGGGTCACCGACGGCCTCCTCCGCGTCGCCGTCGCCCACGCAGGCGCCGTCGGCCGCCGCGACTCCCGTGCCCACGAAGGGGCAGGAGTCGCGGCGGCCGACCGCAACGTCCCGGCCGACCGCGCAGCGAACCGCGTCGGTGCCGCAGAACCCGCACCGCGGCCCGACCCCGCCACCGGCACCGCCCAAGCCGCCGATCGAGCCCTGGACCCCGACGCCGTTCGACCCGAACGACCCGTCGATCCCGAAGGTGACCCTGCCTCCGCTGCGCTAGTGCTCAGGCCGGGTGAGGGGCCCGCTCACGGGTAGCGGCGCGGTGTCCACGTGATCCGCGAGCCGTCGGCCCGCTCGGTGACCTGCGTCTGCGAGGAACCGATCAGCAGGAGCGTGCGCATGTCCACCTCGGACGGCTCCAGTTCGGCGAGGGTGACCGTCCGCACCGACTGCTCCGGTCCGCCCACGTCCCGCGCGACGACCACCGGGGTCTCGGGGGCGCGCAGTTCCAGCAGCAGTTCGCGGGCCTGCGCCACCTGCCACGTGCGGCTGCGCGAGCCGGGGTTGTAGAGGGCCAGGACCAGGTCCGCGGAGGCGGCCGCGCGCAGCCGCTCGGCGATGACCTCCCACGGCTTGAGCCGGTCCGACAGGGAGATGGTGGCGTAGTCGTGGCCGAGCGGGGCGCCGGCCGCGGCGGCCGCCGCGTTGGCCGCCGTGACCCCGGGCAGGACCCGTACGGGCACCTCCTTGTACCCGTCCTGCCCGGCGACCTCCAGGACCGCCGTGGCCATGGCGAACACCCCCGGGTCGCCACCGGAGACGACGGCCACCCGCTGCCCGCGGCGGGCGAGGTCGAGGGCGAACTCGGCGCGCTCGGACTCCACCTTGTTGTCGGAGCCGTGCCGGATCTGGCCCGGCTTGACGGGGACCCGGTCCAGGTACGTGGTGTACCCGACGAGCACCTCGGCGTCGGCCAGCGCCCGCCGGGTCTCGGGGGTCAGCCACAACGGTCCGGCGGGGCCCGTCCCGACGACCACGACCTCGCCGGGCCCGGACGGCACACTGCCCGGGTTGCCGATCCGGCTGGGCACGACGGCGACGGCGAAGTACGGCACGGACTGCGGGTCGGTGTCCGCCAGGACTCCCGTCCGCTCGCCGGCCATGGTGGCGCGCTCCACGTAGCGGGCCTCCGCGAGCCGGCCGCTGCGCTCCATCGCCCCGCGCACCGCCGGGAAGGTCCGGCCGAGCTTCATCACGACCGCCGAGTCGGTGGCCGCCAGGCGGGCGGTGAGCTCCTCCTCGGGCAGCGTGCCGGGGAGGATGGTCAGCACCTCCTCGCCCTCCACGAGCGGGGTGCCGAGCCGGGCGGCCGCGGCGCTCACCGACGTCACACCGGGAATCACCTCGGTCTCGTACCGGTGCGCGAGCCGCTTGTGCATGTGCATGTACGAGCTGTAGAAGAGCGGATCGCCCTCCGCGAGCACGGCGACGGTCCGGCCGGCGTCCAGGTGCACCGCCAGCCGCGCGGCGGCGGACTCGTAGAACTCCTCCATCGCGCCCTGGTATCCGCCCGGGTGGTCGGTGGTCTCGGTGGTGACCGGGTAGACCAGCGGCTCCTCGATCTGGCTCTCGCGCAGGTGCTCCGCGGCGATCGACCGGGCGATGGACCGCCCGTGCCGCGCGCTGTGGTAGGCGACGACGTCCGCCGCGCCGATCACCTGGACGGCCCGCAGCGTCATCAGGTTCGGATCGCCGGGCCCGAGCCCGACCCCGTACAGCCGCCCCTTGCTTGCCGTGTCGCTCACGTCGCTCATTCGGCCACGCTCGCAATGGCGTTGATCGCGGCGGCGGCGATGGCGCTGCCGCCCCGCCGGCCCCGCACGATCAGGTGGTCGAGCCCGGAAGGGTGCGCGGCGAGGGCGTCCTTGGACTCGGCGGCGCCGATGAAGCCGACGGGCACACCGATGACGGCGGCGGGACGCGGCGCGCCCTCCTCGATCATCTCCAGCAGCCGGAACAGCGCGGTCGGCGCGTTGCCGACGGCGATCACCGAGCCCTCCAACAGGCCCCGGTCGCGCCAGACTTCGAGCGCGGCGGCGCTGCGGGTGGTACCCGTCTTCGCGGCGATCTCCGGCACGGCCGGGTCGGACAGGGTGCAGATCACCTCGTTGTCGGCGGGCAGCCGCTTGCGGGTGACCCCGCTGGCGACCATCTGCACGTCGCACAGGATCGGCGCCCCCGCCTCGAGCGCGGCCCGGGCCCGCAGCACCACCTCGGGCGTGTAGCCCAGGTCCTTGGGCAGGTCGGTCATCCCGCAGGCGTGAATCATGCGCACCGCGACCTGGGCGACGGAGGCGGGCAGCCCGGAGAGGTCCGCCTCGGCGCGGATCGTGGCAAAGGACTGGCGGTAGATCGCGGCGCCGTCCTTCTCGTACTCGAACACTGTGTACTCGCTCATTTCTTCACTACGTCGGGATCGGTGCGGGCGTCCGCGAGGACCGCGGGAAGTTCGGGGGCCGGTACGCCGTGCCGGGCGGGCCGGCCGGGGGCGCCGACCCGGTAGCCGCCGCCGGGAGCCGCGACCACGTCCACCCAGGCGGTGCCGCGCGGGTGCCCGCAGCGGCGTTCACAACCGGACCAGTGCACGGGCAGCGCTCCGCGCGTCCGCCGTACGACGTCCCGCGCGTCGGCGCGCACGTCGGCGAGGGACTTCGCGCAACCGGGCTTGCCGGTACAGGCGCTGACGGACCGCCAGGGGTCATCGGGGTCGGTGACGAGTCCGGGGTCGACCGGCGGGGCGCTGGCGACGACGATGCTGCGCCACGGGGTGATCCGCAACGCGCCGGGCAGCGTCCGCCATTGGGCAGTGGTGAGCCGCCCCAGGGGGACCAGCACGCACAGCGCCTCCCCGTGGGCCCCGGGCGCGGGGGGCGGCGCGTACGGCCGCGGCGCATCGGCGACGTACCGGGCGGGAATCCCGGAGTCGGCCAGCAGCACGGCCAACTCCGCGGCAGCCAGGGCATGTTCGGCGGGCAGTTCGGCGACGCGCCAGGCGTGGGTCCCCGCCTCGGCGACGGCGTCGAGGAAGCGGTGGGCGGCGATCAGAGCGGCCCTGGGCGCGTCCCGTTCCGCGACCTCGACGGCGTCGCGGGCCGCGCCGAGGCGCAGCAGCGTACGGCCGCCCGCGTCCGGGCCGAGCAGGGTGACGTCGGGATCAAGGGCGGCGACGTCCCCGCGCCCGTCGTCAACGGCGAACAGGAACCGCCCGGACAGGGCGGCGGCCTTCGGGTCGGCACAGAGCAGCGCATCGAGCGCCCGCACCGGGCCGGGGTCGGCGAGCGGGGTCGCGACGATGTTCCGCACTCGCTCGTGCGAGGGGGCGGGCAGCAGTCCGGCCCCGTCGAGCAGCTCGGCGAGTGCGGCGCCGCAGCCGTCGGGGAGCCCGCGCAGCTGCACGTTCCCCCTCGAGGTCAGCTCGAGGTGCCCGTCCCCGAACCGGTCGGCGGCCAGCGCCAGCGCGGCGGCCTGCGGTGCGTCGAGCAGCCCGCCGGGGATCCGTACGCGGGCCAGGAACCCGTCGTCGGCCGCGTGCAGCCGCAGCGCGCCGGGGCAGGCGTCACCGCGCTCCCGTATGACGGGTTCGTCCCGCGATGCGGCGGCAGGGGGCTGTGACATGGCGGCGAGCATACCCACGATTCCCGTCCCCCGACCTGTGTCCGTCACCACCCCACCCCCTCCGACCAGCCACATCCAGCCCCTCCACCCCATCTCAACTCACCAGACCCCACCGACTCCCCCGCCGCCCGAGCAACCGGATCCAACTCCCGGCCCGCCGCCGCCCGAGGCATACCAGCCAACATCCGCTCCGTCGGCGCCAGAGCCACGGAGGCCAACATCCTGCCCCGCCGCCACCCGAGCCGCGCAGGCCACCATCCGACCCCACCGCCCCCCGAGCCGCGCAGGCCACCATCCAGCCCCGCCGGCGTTTGAGGGGGGGGTCCGGGGCGGAGCCCCGATCTTTCAGCCCCCGCCCGCGCTTGGGGCGCGGGCCCCGCGGCCGAGCCCCCGTCTCCAGCCCCGCCGGCGTTTGAGGCGCGGGGTCCGGGGCGGAGCCCCGATCTTTGAGCCCCCGCCGGCGCTTGGGGCGCGGGGCCCCCGCGGCCGAGCCCCCGTCTCCAGCCCCGCCGGCGTTTGAGGCGCGGGGGCCCGGGGGCAGAGCCCCCGCAACGGCGCCGCACCCGCAAACCCGCCCCCCACCCCCGCACCAGCGCAAACCCAACCACCCCCCACCTCCCGGCAAGGGCAACCGCCCCCTAGGATGATCCCCGGCGGAGCCACACGGCCCGCCATCGCCGAGGACGGCGACATGGGAGGAAGCCCGGTGCAATTCCGGCGCGGTCCCGCCACTGTGAACCCCGCGGAGCGACCCGCTCGGCCGGGGTGAGCCAGGAACTCCCGCCGTCCTCACTGCCCGGGGCGCGGAAACCCCGAGGAAGGCCTGCCGCCGCATGATCCTGCTGCTGTCGACGTCCGACACCGATCTGCTCAGCGCCCGTGCCGCGAACACGGCCGACGGTCCCGTCCCGTACCGGTTCGCGAACCCCTCCCGCCTTCCCCTCGACGACCTCCCCGGCCTCCTCGACGGCGCCGACCTGGTCGTCGTACGCCTCCTCGGCGGCCTCCGCGCCTGGCAGGAGGGCCTCGACCTGCTCCTGGCCCCCGGCCAGACCCGCCCGGTGGTGGTGCTGACCGGCGAACAGGCCCCGGACGCCCAGCTGATGGAGGCCTCCACGGTGCCGATCGGCATCGCGGCCGAGGCCCACGGCTACCTCGCGCACGGCGGCCCGGCCAACCTCGACCAGCTGGCCCGGTTCCTCTCCGACACCGTCCTCCTGACCGGCCACGGCTTCGAGCCGCCCGCCGCCGCCCCCACCTGGGGCCCCCTGGAGCGCACCACGGAGCAGCCCCACCGGACCCCCGGCACGGACACCGCCGCCGCCCCCAAGGTCGCCGTGCTCTACTACCGCGCCCACCAGATGAGCGGCAACACCGCCTTCGTGCACGCCCTGTGCGAGGCCATCGAGGCCCACGGCGCCGAGCCCCTCCCCCTCTACGTCTCCTCCCTGCGCACCCCGGAGCCGGAGCTCCTCGCCGCGCTGACCGGCGTCGACGCCGTCATCACCACGGTCCTCGCAGCCGGCGGCACCCGCCCCGCCACCGCCTCCGCCGGCGGTGACGACGAGTCCTGGGACGCCGGCGCCCTCGCCGCCCTCGGCGTGCCGATCCTCCAGGCCCTGTGCCTGACCGGCTCCCGTACCGCCTGGGAGGAGAACGACGAGGGCCTGTCCCCCCTCGACGCCGCGACCCAGGTCGCCGTACCCGAGTTCGACGGCCGCCTGATCACCGTCCCGTTCTCCTTCAAGGAGCTCGACGAGGACGGCCTGCCCGCCTACGTGGCCGACCCCGAGCGGGCCGCCCGGGTCGCGGGGATCGCCGTACGCCACGCGCGCCTGCGCCACATCGCGCGCCGCGACAAGAAGATCGCCCTCGTCCTGTCCGCATACCCCACCAAGCACTCCCGCATCGGCAACGCGGTGGGCCTGGACACCCCGGCCAGCGCGGTGGAACTCCTGCGCACCCTGATCGCCGAGGGCTACGACTTCGGTCCCGTCCCCGAGATCCCCGGCCTGGTCTCCGGCGACGGCGACGAGCTGATCCGGGCCCTGATCGAGGCCGGCGGTCACGACCAGGACTGGCTCACCGAGGAGCAGCTCGCCCGCAACCCGGTCCGCATCCCGGCCGCCGACTACAAGCGCTGGTTCGCCGAACTCCCCGCCGACCTGCGGGCGAGCGTCGAGGAGCACTGGGGCGAGGCCCCCGGCACCATGTTCGTCGACCGCTCGGCCAACCCCGAGGGCGACATCGTCCTGGCGGCCCTGCGCCGCGGGAACCTCCTCATCCTCATCCAGCCGCCGCGCGGCTTCGGCGAGAACCCGATCGCGATCTACCACGACCCGGACCTGCCGCCCTCGCACCACTACCTGGCCGCGTACCGCTGGATCCAGGCGCGCACCGAGGACGGCGGCTTCGGCGCCGACGCGATGATCCACCTCGGCAAGCACGGCAACCTCGAGTGGCTCCCGGGCAAGAACGCCGGCCTCTCCGCCTCCTGCGCGCCCGACGCGGCCCTCGGCGACCTCCCCCTGATCTACCCGTTCCTGGTCAACGACCCGGGCGAGGGCACCCAGGCCAAGCGCCGCGTGCACGCGACGCTCATCGACCACCTCGTCCCGCCCATGGCGCGCGCCGAGTCGTACGGCGACATCGCCCGCCTGGAACAGCACCTGGACGAGTACGCCCAGATCGCCGCGATGGACCCGGCCAAACTCCCGGCCATCCGCGCGCAGATCTGGACCCTGATCCAGGCCGCGAAGCTCGACCACGACCTGGGCTTGGACGAGCGCCCGGACGACGACGGCTTCGACGACTTCCTCCTGCACGTCGACGGCTGGCTGTGCGAGGTCAAGGACGCCCAGATCCGCGACGGCCTGCACGTCCTCGGCGGCGCCCCGGCCGGCGAGTCCCGCGTCAACCTGGTCCTCGCGATCCTGCGCGCCCGTCAGATCTGGGGCGGTACGACGGCCCTTCCGGGCCTGCGCGAGGCGCTGGGCCTCGACGAGTCCGCGGCCACCCGTACCTCGGCGGACGCCGTCGAGGAGCAGGCCCGCGCCCTGGTCCAGGCGATGGAGGACGCGAACTGGTCCCTGGACGCCGTCCCCTCGGTCGCGGCGGGCCACTCCCCGGAGGTCGCGGCGGTCCTGTCCTTCGCGGCCCGCGAGGTGGTCCCGCGCCTGGCCGGCACGACGGACGAGATCGCGCACGTCGTCTCGGCCCTGGACGGCTCGTTCATCCCGGCGGGCCCCTCCGGCTCCCCCCTGCGCGGCCTGGTCAACGTCCTGCCGACGGGCCGCAACTTCTACTCGGTGGACCCCAAGGCCGTCCCCTCCCGCCTCGCGTGGGAGACGGGCCAGGCCCTCGCGGAGTCCCTCCTCACCCGTTACCGCACGGACAACGGCGAGTGGCCCGCCTCCGTCGGCCTGTCCCTGTGGGGCACGAGCGCGATGCGCACCGCGGGCGACGACGTCGCGGAAGCCCTGTCGCTGCTCGGCATCCGCCCGGTGTGGGACGAGGCCTCGCGCCGCGTGACCGGCCTGGAGGCGATCCCCCTCGCCGAACTCGGCCGCCCCCGCATCGACGTCACCCTGCGCATCTCGGGCTTCTTCCGCGACGCGTTCCCGCACGTCATCGGCCTCCTGGACGACGCGGTCCGGCTGGCGGCGTCCCTGGACGAGCCGCCCACCGACAACTTCATCCGCGCCCACGCCCAGGCGGACCTGGCCGTCCACGGGGACGAACGCCGCGCGACGACCCGCATCTTCGGCTCCCGCCCCGGCACGTACGGCGCGGGCATCCTCCAGCTGATCGACTCCCGGGACTGGCGTACGGACGCCGACCTGGCCGAGGTCTACACGGTCTGGGGCGGCTACGCGTACGGCCGCGGCCTGGAGGGCCGCCCGGCCCGCGACGAGATGGAAACGGCCTACAAGCGCATCACGGTGGCCGCGAAGAACACCGACACCCGCGAGCACGACATCGCGGACTCGGACGACTACTTCCAGTACCACGGCGGCATGGTGGCCACGGTCCGCGCCCTGCGCGGCACGGCCCCGGAGGCGTACATCGGCGACTCCACCCGCCCGGAAACGGTCAAGACCCGCACCCTGGTCGAGGAGACCTCGCGCGTCTTCCGCGCCCGCGTGGTCAACCCCAAGTGGATCGAGGCGATGCGCCGCCACGGCTACAAGGGCGCCTTCGAACTCGCCGCCACGGTCGACTACCTCTTCGGCTACGACGCCACGACGGGCGTGGTGGCGGACTGGATGTACGACAAGCTCACGGAAACCTACGTCCTGGACCCGGAGAACCGCGCCTTCCTCGAGGAGGCCAACCCCTGGGCCCTGCACGGCATCGCGGAACGCCTCCTGGAGGCCGAGTCCCGCGGCATGTGGGAGAAGCCGGACCCCCAGATCCTCGAATCCCTCCGCCAGGTCTACCTGGACACGGAGGGCAACCTGGAGGGCGAAGCGGACAAGTAGCCGCCGCCAAGCCGGATCAAGGAGTTCATCACCGGACACGAGGCGGTTACCCACGCGGCGGGCGACGCACTGCGCGCCCTGGACGCCTCGGACCTCCCCGAGGCCGGGCCCCGAGGCCCGCGCCCCGATCCCGGACATGCAGGCCGTTCTCCTCGCCCACTCGAAGGGCGAGGAGGACGGCCTGTTCGCCGTCCGGGGCGGAGCATGCGGCACCGTCCAGGGTCCCCCGCAATCCCTCGAAGGGGGTCATGCCCACCTGCGAGTGGTTCGAACGCCGCGTCACGGTGCGCGCTCCGCCCGCCCCTTGGGGTCCGCACGGGCATCGGAACTCTGTGCGGGCGTTCGCCCCCTCAGGCCCGTGACGCGCCTCTGAGCAGCCACGTTCTTGCGTCGTCAGATCGCGGCCGCGGCACCTCGGGAGGAATCTTGCGATTCGTGCACGTTCATGTGGCGTTCGACCCGGCAGTGGGCGGGGGTGGCCGCGGATGAGGCTCCTCAAGCGGCCCGCGCCCGCCGAGCCCGCCGTCTCCGCGAGTGAGCAGCGGCTCTTCGGCGGGCCCCTGCGCTACGACGCCGGCTGGGCCAACCACGACTACGCCCGGCTGGAGAGCCGGCTCCTGACCACGCTGCGGTCCATGCCCCGGATGGCCGGCGGGACGCTGCGGCTCGCGTGGGACACCGACCGCCGGGCCCTGCTCACGGTCGCCTTCGCCGAGGCCGGGCAGGGGGTCACCTCCGCCGTCGGGCTGCTCGTCCTGAGCCGGGTGCTCCGTACGCTGCTCGACGCGGGCACTGCCGCCGACCGGCTGCACGGCGCCCTGCCGGCCCTCGCCGCGGGCGCGCTGGTCGCCGTACTGGGCGCCGTGCTGGCCTCGTGGTCCACGGCGGCCGCCGGGCGGCTGGAGCCCAAGGTGGAGCGGGCCGCGCACGAGCAGTACCTGCAGGCGGCCGTCGAGGTGGAGCTCGAGGCCATCGAGGACGGGGAGTTCCGGCGGCTGCTCGACAGCGCGCAGTGGGGTCCGCCCTCGGCCCGCCGGACCGTCGGGGCCTGCGTGGCCACCCTCGGAGGGCTGATCTCCCTGGTCGCCACCGCCGGGGTGCTCACGGTGCTGCACCCGCTGCTGCTGCCGATGCTGCTGCTGATCGCCGCCCCGCGCGGCTGGGGCGCGATGCGGGTGGCCCAGCGCCGCTACCTTTCCATGATCACCTGGGTGGAGCACGTCCGCGCCGCCCGGCTCATCGGCCAGCTGCTGATCTCCCGTACGTCGGCCCCCGAGGTTCGGGTGCACGGCGTCGGGCGCTACCTCCTCGGCCACTACCGCAACATGGCCGAGCACGCCGAGGGCGAGGCCACCCGCCTCGCCCGGGACAAGGCGGCCACCGAACTGCTCGCCGCCGCGCTCTCCGGCGTCGCGGCCCTCGTCACCTACACGGCGATGGGCGCGCTCATCGCCACCGGCCGGATGGACCTCGCCGTCGCCGGCACGGCCGTGATCGCGGTGC
Source organism: Streptomyces sp. NPDC048349 (assembly GCF_040651925.1). Lineage (NCBI taxonomy): Bacteria > Bacillati > Actinomycetota > Actinomycetes > Kitasatosporales > Streptomycetaceae > Streptomyces > Streptomyces sp. NPDC048349. The sequence continues at coordinate 12,805 of NZ_JBEZLA010000049.1, forward strand.
GCACCGGCTCGGCCAGCCTCGGCGCGCTCGTCGCCACCACCAACACCCTGCACGAGGAGTCCCTGTACGTACGGGACTTGGAACGGTTCGTCGCCGAGGCCGGCCGCCGCGCCGTCCCGGCCGGCGGAGCGCCGTTGCCCGAGCGGCTCGGCACGCTGAGGCTCGAGGACGTCTCCTTCAGCTACCCGGACCGTGACGAGCCCGCCCTGAGCGGCGTCTCCCTCACCATCGAGGCGGGCAGCGTCGTCGCGCTGGTCGGCGAGAACGGCTCCGGCAAGAGCACCCTGGTCAAACTCCTCGCCGGTCTGCACCTGCCCGATTCGGGTGCGCTGACCTGGGACGGGGTGGACGTCCGGGAGGCCGACCGGGAGCAGGTATTCGACCGGGTCTCGCTGCTCACCCAGGACTTCGAGCGCTGGCCGGTGACCGCCCGTACCAACATCGCCATCGGCCGGCCCGGTACCGAGGCCGAGGACGGATCCCCGGAACAGAGCGCCGACGTGGTGGCCGCAGCCGTGTACGCGGGCGCCGACCGGCTCGTCGAGAAGCTCCCGCACGGCTACGAGACGCTGCTCGCCCGGATGTTCAGGGGTGCCTCGGAGCTGTCCGGCGGCCAGTGGCAGAAGTTCGGGCTGGCCCGCACCCGCTTCCGCGACGCCCGCGTCCTGGTCGTGGACGAGCCGACCTCGGCGCTGGACCCGGAGGCGGAGATCGCCGCCTTCGACAGCATCCGCGGCCTGGCCGGGCCGCAGCGGGCGGTCGTCCTGGTCACCCACCGGATGTCGGGGGTGCGGTACGCCGACGTCATCTACGTGCTGCACGAGGGCCGGCTCGTCGAACAGGGCAGCCACGAGGAGCTGCTGGCCCTCGGCGGCCGCTACGCCACCATGTTCCGGATCCAGGCCGCCCAGTACAGCGACGGCGAAAGCGCCGGCAGCGACAGCGACAGCGACAGCGACAAGTCCCGGCAGGAGGTCCCTATCCCGCTCCAGGCCACCGCGCCGCGGAACGACCCGTCCGTCACCTGAAGCAGTGAACTCCCCCTTAGCCCAAGGCCACCACGGGTAGGGCACTGCTGATCTCGTGCGGGGGGCCGGGCCCGCCGGCCCCCCGCACCCATGGACGAAAGGCCGACCCTGCCGTGACGCAGCCGTTCCAACTGCCGGATTTCTATGTGCCTTATCCGGCGCGACTGAACCCCCACCTGGAGGACGCGAGGGTCCACACCAAGCAATGGGCGCGCGCACTCGGGATGCTGGAAGGTTCCGGCGTCTGGGAGGAGAGCGATCTCGACTCGCACGACTACGCGCTGCTGTGCGCGTACACCCACCCCGACTGTGACAGCGACGCCCTGTCCCTGGTCACCGACTGGTACGTCTGGGTCTTCTTCTTCGACGACCACTTCCTGGAGATGTACAAGCGCTCGCAGGACCGCGACGGCGCCAAGGACTACCTCGACAAGCTCGCCGCCTTCATGCCGATGGATCTGGCCGACGGCTTCCCCGAGGCCACCAACCCCGTCGAAGCGGGACTCGCGGACCTCTGGAGGCGGACCGTTCCCGCCATGTCATCGGACTGGAGGGAACGGTTCTCCGAATCCACGAGGAACCTCCTCAACGAGTCCATGTGGGAACTGGCCAACATCAACATCGGCCGCGTCGCCAACCCGCTCGAATACATCGAGATGCGCCGCAAGGTGGGCGGCGCCCCCTGGTCGGCCGGCCTGATCGAGTACGTCTCCGCCGAGGTCCCGGCCCGCGTCGCGCACTCGCGGCCGCTCGGTGTGCTGCGCGACGCTTTCTCCGACGCCGTGCACATCAGGAACGACATCTTCTCCTACGAACGCGAGGTCGCGGACGAAGGCGAACTCTCCAACGCCATCCTGGTGCTGGAGACCTTCCTCGGGTGCACCACCCAGGAAGCCGCCGAGGCCTCCAACGACCTGCTCACCTCACGCCTCCAGCAGTTCGAGCAGACCGCGCTCGCCGAGCTCCCCCAGCTCTTCGCCGACCACGCCATGGACCCGGCCGAGATCGCCGCCGTCCTCGCCTACGCCAAGGGCCTGCAGGACTGGCAGTCGGGCGGCCACGAGTGGCACATGGTCTCCAGCCGCTACATGAACAAGGAGGCCCGGCCCACCGCCCCGCTCACCCTGCCGTTCCTGCCGTCCGGCCGCGGCACCACCGCGCTCGACCTGCGGTCCGTCTTCACCCGGCGCTCGATGGAGATGCGCCGGCGCTCCTTCACGCACGTCCCGTTCGAGCGCACCGGCCCGTCCGTGATCCCCGACGTCTACATGCCGTTCGCGCTCACCCTCAGCCCGCACGTGGACCTCGCGCGCGAGGGCTCCGTCGCCTGGTCCCGGCGCATGGGCCTGCTGGATCCGCAGCCCGGCGACCCCGGGTCCGCCATCTGGGACGAGGCGAAGCTGCGCGGCTACGACTTCGCGCTCTGCTCGGCCGGCATCGACCCCGACGCGACGCCCGAGGCGCTGCTCCTCAACGCCTGCTGGCTGACCTGGGGCACGTACGGCGACGACTACTACCCCGTGGTCTTCGGGCAGGCCAAGAACCTCACCGCCGCCAAGGCGACCACGGCGCGGCTGATCGCCATGATCCCGGTGGACCACGCCGAGCAGGCCGAGCCGGTGACCGCGATGGAGCGCTCACTGGCCGACCTGTGGGTGCGCACCAGCGCGGAGATGGCCCCGCCGGTCCGCGCCGAGTTCCGGGCCACGCTCGTGTCCATGCTGGAGAGCTGGGTGTGGGAGGTGGAGAACCAGATCCTCAACCGCATCCCGGACCCGGTGGACTACGCGGAGATGCGGCGCCACACCTTCGGTTCGCACCTCACGATGTACCTGTGCCGCCTCGGCCAGGCGGGGCGGGGCATCCCCGAGGAGATCTACCGGTCCGGGACCATCCGCTCCCTGGAGAACGCGGCGGCCGACGCCGCCTGCATGATCAACGACGTCTTCTCCTACCAGAAGGAGGTGGAGGTCGAGGGCGAGGTGCACAACTACGTGCTCGTCACCCGGAACTTCTTCGACATCGGCTACCCGGAGGCCCTGCACATCTGCCATGCGCTGATGACCCAGCGCATCGAGGAGTTCGAGCACATCGTGGCCCGTCAGCTGCCGCTCCTCTACGACGACTGGAAACTGGACGACGAGGCCCGGGCCGGGCTCGACGCCTACGTGGGCGAGCTCCAGGACTGGCTGGCGGGCATCCTCAACTGGCACCAGAAGTGCCGCCGTTACCGCGAAGAGGACCTGCACCGGATGCCCGACGGCCTGTCCTCGCGGGTCTGGGGCGCCGACTTCGGCATGTCCGCGGCGAGGGTGGCGCTGCCGTCCTGAGCCGGGGGCCGGGGGCGGACCGCTCGCCCGCCCCCGGCCCGCCCCGGCCGCCCGGCCCGCCCCGCACCCCCGCGCCTCCCCGGACCGGACCGGAGCGGACCGAACCAGACCGGACCGGACCGGAGCCGTCAGAACTCGTCCGAGGTGTGCGGCAGCAGGTCCGTCCGCAGGGCCGCGTCCAGGGCCGCCGCCGCACCCCGCGTGTGCTCGTCGACCAGCCCGGAGGCGACCAGCTCGACGACCCGGGTGCCGCCCAGGTAGCAGGCGGCCAGCTCCCGGACGTCCAGGGTCAGGTCCGGCGCCGCCCGGGCGTTTTCGTACGCGGCCCCGTCCGGCCCGGCCTTCAGCCGGAACCGCCCGGCGTTCGCGGGCAGCCGTACGTCGGTGAGCTCCAGCACCAGTTCCACCGGCGCGGCCCAGGACCGCCCGGTCAGCGCCGCCCGTACGTCGACCAGCCGCAGCCACAGCGCCGGGAACTGGGCGGTGACCCGCACCTGGTCCCGGTCGGCGGCGAAGTGCAGCAGCGGGTCGTCGGCCGGGCGGCCCCACGCGGTGACCCGGCCGGTGAGGTCGAGGGCGGCGAGGCACTCCCACAGGGCGGCGGCGACCGCCGGGGTGTCGGCCTCCAGTTCCTCCACGCGGACCAGGCCCGGTGTGCGGACGGGGCCGCTGTCGTCCTCCGGCTTGGTGCGGTAGAGGACGTAGCCGGCGATCGGCTCCCCCGGGTCGCCCAGGACGATGATCCGGGGCGGGCTCAACTCCTCGTCCTCCTCGTCCTGTTCGGCGAGCCATTCCTGGCTCCAGCGCTCAGCGCTGCGCGTCGGGCGCCCGGCCCGCACGGCTCGGGCGGCCTCGTGGAAGGGCCCGATGACGGCGAGCGCCTCGTCCGGGGCGACGAGGCGCAGCGGGCGCCGGTCCGGGGCGATGCGCAGGGGCAGCGGCCGGGTGGAGTCGATCTCGATGGTGACGCCGGTGGTCGCCCCGCCGTAGCCGAAGCGGCCGTAGATGGCGGCCTCGGAGGCCCACAGGGCGGCGAGGGGGCTGGCGGCGGCCGCGGCGCGCCGCAGCTGCTCGGCCATCAGGGCGGTGAGGACGCCGCGGCGGCGGTGGGTGGGGGCGACGGAGACGAAGGTGAGCCCGGGGCAGGGCAGGTCCGCCCCGGGAACGGAGAGCCGGAAGTCGTGTGCGGCCATGAAGCCGACCAGGACGTCGCCGTCGTAGGCGCCGATCCGGCTGCAGCGCTCCAGCAGGGCGTGATGGCGTTCCCGGCCCTCCTTCTCGGGCCGGTCGTTGAAAACCAGGTACGCGAGCTCCAGAGCACGGTCGATGTCGGCCTCGGGTACCTCGCGGATGTCCACCATGATCACGAGACTAATCGGTCATCGTCGGACCGGTCACCTCATAGTGGCCGGATCTGCGCGTTTGACCAGATCACGAAGGGTGGACCGGGCCCGGGGCGGACGGGCCCGGGGACCGCGCCCGGGCGCCGCGCCCGGGCGCCGCGGATGTCACCCGCCGGTGGGACCCGTCCAGCCCGCGGGGACGTGTCCGAGCCGTACGCGCTGCGGGTGGTCGCCGACGGGCACGGACACCCGCTTGGTGCCGGTGGCGAAGTCGATGGCGGTCACCCGGTCCGATCCGCTCTCGGAGATCACGCAGGCCGTGCCGTCGCCGTCGACCGTGGCCCAGTACGGCTTGTCGGCCGGAACCAGCGGCCCCTCGGCGAGGGTGGCCCGGTCCACGACGGTGGCGTAGTCGTCCATGGTGCCCGCGATGCAGAGCTTGGTCCCGTCCGGGCTCATCGACATGCCGTGGTGGCGGGAGTCGTTGACCCACTTGGTGCGGTCGGTGCTGGTGGCCGGATTCTCGGGGAGGGTCTTGAGGCGGGTGATCCGGTCGGTGGCCACGTCGTACTCGAGGAAGCCGTTGAAGAACGACACCTGGAAGTAGAGCTTCGACTCGTCGGGGCTGAAGGAGACGGGGCGTACGGCGTCGGACAGGTCCCGGCGGCCGAAGGCGTCCAGCCGCTCGCGCATGTCGATCACCCTGACGGTGCGGAAGGTCTGCGCGTCCACCACGGTGATCTTCCGGTCGCCCTTCGTCCAGTCCAGCCAGGACGCGTCCAGGGCAGAGGTCACGTCGCCGATGGAGCTGTTCCACAGGTAGCGGCCGCCGTCGGTGAAGGTGTTCTCGTGCGGCTTGTCGCCGGTGGTGAAGGAGCCGGCCTGGCGGCCCGTCGCGATGTCGAGGACGTGCACGGTGTTGGCGGTGGAGGCCGACACGGCGACCCGGGTCCCGTCGGGCGAGACGGCCATGTGGTCGGCGCGGTAACCGGCGACGGCAAAGCGCCAGTTGATCCGCCCGGTCCGTACGTCGATGGAGACGACGTCGGCGAAGCTGGGCCGGGAGGCGACGACGGCCGAGCCGTCGGGGGTGGTGTACATGTCGTCCACGAACTGGTCGTGGCCCTCGCCGGCGGTTTCCCGGATCCCCAGGAAGAAACCGAGCTTGATCGGGTTGAGGTAGATCTCCCGGAGCCTCTCCTCCTTGTCGGGGATGACGTTGATCCGGCCGATCCTGGCGAGATCGCCGGTGGAGGCGAGGACGTCGGCGGTGCCCTCCCAGTTGTTCCCGACGAAGAGCACCTCGCGCAGGCCGCCGTCACCGGGGGACGCCGCGGCGGGCGCGCCGGGCGCGAAGGAGGTCAGCAGGGTGGCCGCGGCGAGCGCGCCCAGGGTGCGGAGGGTACGTGACATCCGTTCAACTCCGGTGGGGGGAAGGGATGGAGAAGGTGCCTCCTGTTACCGGCCGGTAAAATAGGCGGAACGCCAAAAGGGCGCAACCCCTACGGGTCGCGCCCTTCCTCACGTCTGTGGTTCAGCTCTTCAAGCGACGGAACCGATCCGGCCGATCACGGTGCTCGAGACGCCCTGCGGATCGGGGTGGATCGGGATGTGCGCGCCGGTCAGCGCCACGCCGCTGCCGCCGCGGCGGTTCGCGACGATCTCGGCGGCGATGGACAGCGCGGTCTCCTCCGGGGAGCGGGCGCCGAGGTCCAGGCCGATCGGGGAGCGCAGCCGGGCCAGTTCGAGCTCGGTGACACCGACCTCGCGCAGCCGCTTGTTGCGGTCCTCGTGGGTGCGGCGGGAGCCCATGGCGCCGACGTAGGCGACGGGAAGCCTGAGGGCCAGTTCGAGGAGCGGGACGTCGAACTTGGCGTCGTGGGTGAGGACGCACAGGACGGTACGGCCGTCCACCGCGCCGCCCGAGGACTGCGCCTCCAGGTAGCGGTGCGGCCAGTCGACGACGATCTCGTCCGCCTCGGGGAAGCGCGTCTTCGTCGCGAAGACCGGCCGTGCGTCGCAGACGGTGACCCGGTAGCCGAGGAACTTGCCGATGCGCACCAGGGCGGACGCGAAGTCGATGGCGCCGAAGACGATCATCCGGGGGGGCGGGACGCTGGACTCGACCAGCACCGTGAGCGGCTCACCGCAGAGCCGGCCGTCGGCGCCGATCTCCAGTACGCCGGTCCGGCCGGCGTCGAGCATGGCGCGGGCCTCTTCGGCGACGGCGCGGTCCAGCTCGGGGTGTCCGCCGAGGGCGCCGTCGGTGCCGGGGGCGCCGTCGGTGCCGGGGGCGGCTTCGGGCTGCGGCTGCACGCGGAGCGTGCCTTCGTAGCTACCGTCCGGGCGGACCAGGAGCGCTCCGCCGATCAGTTCCGCGGGGCCCTCGGCGATGCGGGCGACCGCCGCCGCCTCCCCACGGGCGGCGGTGGCCAGACCCGCCGCGAGCACCTCCCGCACGGGAGAGCCCACGGGGACCGGGGTCACCAGGATGTCGATGATCCCGCCACAGGTCAGGCCCACGGCGAAGGCATCGTCGTCGCTGTACCCGAAGCGCTCGCGGACGGTCTCGCCGTCCTCCAGCGCCTGCCGGCACAGCTCGTACACCGCGCCCTCCACGCATCCGCCGGACACCGAGCCGATGGCCGTTCCCTCGCCGTCGACGGCGAGCGCGGCCCCGGGCTGCCGGGGCGCGCTCCCGCCGACCGCCACCACGGTGGCGACGGCGAAATCGCGTCCCTGCTCGACCCACCGGTTCAGTTCGTCGGCGATGTCCAGCATGGGGGCCTCCTCGGAGAGGTTCGGTTTCCAGTATCGGATACGTGGAGAGCGCGGATCTTCGTACGGACCCGGCCGTACGGACCCGGCCGCAGGGACCGGGCAGCCCGGGTCAGCTGACCCCGAGCCAGCCCTCGATCGGGTGCAGGGCGAAGAAGACCAGGAAGATTCCGGTCAGCGCCCACATGAAGCCGCCGATCTCCCGGGCCTTGCCCTGAGCGACCTTGATGGCGACGTACGCGAGGACACCGGCTGCGACACCGGCGGTGATCGAGTAGGTGAACGGCATGATCACGACGGTCAGGAAGACCGGGATCGCGGTCGCGCTGTCGGCCCAGTCCACGTGGCGGGCGTTCTGCATCATCATCGCGCCGATGACGACCAGGGCCGCGGAGGCGACCTCACCCGGGACGATCTGCGTGATCGGGGTGAAGAAGAGGCAGGCCGCGAAGAACAGGCCGGTCACGACGGAGGCGAGACCTGTGCGGGCTCCCTCACCGACGCCGGTGGCCGATTCGACGAACACGGTCTGGCCGGAGCCGCCCGAGATGCCACCGATGGCGCCACCGGCGCCGTCGATGAACAGGGCCTTGGACAGGCCCGGCATGCGGCCCTTGTCGTCGGCGAGCTTGGCCTCGGTGCCGACGCCGATGATGGTGGCCATCGCGTCGAAGAAGCCGGCGAGCACCAGGGTGAAGACGATCATGCCGACCGTCATGTAGCCGACGTCGCCCCAGCCGCCGAAGGAGACGTCGCCGAAGAGCGAGAAGTCCGGCATCGAGACCGCGGAGCCGCTGAGCTCCGGCGGGCCGCTCTTCCAGGCCTTGGGGTCGATGTCCGCCACGGCGTTCAGGATGGCCGCGAGGACGGTTCCGCCGACGATGCCGATCAGGATCGCGCCGGGAACCTTGCGCGCCTGCAGCATGAAGATGGCCAGCAGGGTGACGCAGAAGATCAGGACGGGCCAGCCGGCGAGCTCGCCGACGGCGCCGAGCTGGACGGGGGGACCGAACTCCGGACCGCGGCCGACGAAGCCGGCCTTCACCAGGCCGATGAGGGCGACGAACATGCCGATGCCCATGGTGATGGCGTGCTTGAGCGCGAGGGGGATCGCGTTCATGATCATCTCGCGGAGGCCGGTGACGACCAGGAGACAGATCACGACGCCGTAGACCACGCACATGCCCATGGCCTGGGGCCAGGTCATCTGGGGGGCTACCTGCGAGGCGAGCACACCGGACACGGACAGGCCGGCGGCGAGCGCGAGCGGAACCTTGCCGACGAAGCCCATCAGGAGCGTCGTGACGGCGGCCGCGAACGCGGTGGCGGTGATGATCGCGGAAGCGGCCATCGATTCGCCGGCGACGTCCTTGCCCGAGAGGAGCAGGGGGTTGAGCAAGAGGATGTACGCCATCGCCATGAAGGTCGTGATACCGCCACGAACCTCGTTGCCGATGTTGGAACCTCTGTGCGTTATATGAAAGTACCGATCGAGCCAAGAACGCCCGGCGGGGGTACGAGAGCCGTCGCCGGCCTCTTCCGCGGTGGTCTTGGGCTCCACAGACGACTGGGTCATGGTGCCTAACTCCCAAGGTTCAAAGGGGCACCCGCATGGAGATTGGAGACGCGGGATTTGGGAAACTGCGTTGGCTGCACGACCCGGGGTGACGGCCCGAGGCGACGCGAAGGTGCACTGCGTGTACTGCGGGTAGTGCGGGGGTGACCGCTGGTACTACGTGGGGGTTCTTGCAGGGGTACTGCCGCAGGAAGTGGACCGCGAGCGGTGCGGTACTTCGAGTACTCCGGGCGGCGCGGTGTGAAGTGTGACGTTCCCATGTCGCACCGCCCGGAGAGTATGAGGGGGTCCGGGGGCCTCGCGGCCCCCGGACCACGCCGTCCTAGAGGGTCCCGGTAAGGGCTTCCGGACGGATCGGCGTCTTGTTGAGCTCCAGACCGGTCGCCTGCCGGATCGCCGCGAGGACGGCCGGGGTGGACGACAGGGTCGGGGCCTCGCCCATACCGCGAAGGCCGTACGGCGCGTTCGGGTCGGCGAGCTCCAGGACGTCGACCGGGATGGTCGGGGTGTCCAGGATGGTCGGGATCAGGTAGTCCGTGAAGGAGGGGTTGCGCACCTTCGCGGTCTTCGGGTCCACGATGATCTCTTCCATGATCGCCACGCCGAGGCCCTGGGTGGTACCACCCTGGATCTGGCCGACCACGGAGAGCATGTTCAGGGCCTTGCCGACGTCCTGCGCGGTCGCCAGCTCCACGACCTTGACCAGGCCGAGCTCGGTGTCCACCTCGACGACGGCGCGGTGCGCCGCGAAGGTGTACTGGACGTGGCCGTCGCCCTGGCCGGTCTTCAGGTCGAAGGCGACGGTCGGCCGGTGCCGGAACTCCAGCTCCAGGTCGATCGCGTCCTCGCCCTCGAGGACGTCCGCCAGGTCCGCCAGGACCTCGCCGCCGTCGGTGACGACCTTGCCGCCCTCGAGGAGCAGCTCGGCGGTCGCCCACGCGGGGTGGTAGGACCCGTTCTTGCGGCGGCCGATCTCCAGGACCTTCTCGCGGACGGCCTCACAGGTGTTCTTCACCGCGCCACCGGTCATGTACGTCTGCCGCGAGGCGGACGTGGAACCGGCGGAGCCGACCTGGGTGTCGGCCGGGTGGATGGTCACCTGCGTGACGCCCAGCTCGGTACGGGCGATCTGCGCGTGGACGGTGACACCGCCCTGGCCGACCTCCGCCATGGCCGTGTGGACCATCGCGACGGGCTCGCCGTTGATGACCTCGAGCCGCACGCGGGCGGTCGAGTAGTCGTCGAAGCCCTCGGAGAAGCCGACGTTCTTGATGCCGACCGCGTAGCCGACGCCGCGGACGACGCCCTCGCCGTGCGTGGTGTTGGACAGGCCGCCCGGCAGCGCGCGGACGTCCGCGCCCTCGCCGGCGGTCTCCCACTGGCGCTCCGGCGGCAGCGGGCGGGACTTGACCCGGCGCAGCAGCTCGGCGACCGGGGCCGGGGAGTCCACGACCTGGCCGGTGGGCATGATCGTGCCCATCTCCATGGCGTTCAGCTGGCGGAACTCGACCGGGTCCATGCCCAGCTTCGCCGCGAGCTTGTCCATCTGGGCCTCGTACGCGAAGCAGGCCTGGACGGCGCCGAAGCCACGCATCGCGCCGCAGGGCGGGTTGTTCGTGTAGAGCGCGATCGCCTCGATGTCGACGTCGTCGATGACGTACGGGCCGACGGAGAGGGAGGACGCGTTGCCCACGACCGCCGGGGAAGCGGACGCGTAGGCGCCGCCGTCCAGGACGATCTTGCACTTCATGTGGGTGAGCTTGCCGTCCTTGGTGGCGCCGTGCTCGTAGTAGAGCTTCGCCGGGTGACGGTGCACGTGGCCGAAGAAGGACTCGAACCGGTTGTAGACGATCTTGACCGGCTTGTTCGTGGCCAGGGCCAGGAGGCAGGCGTGGATCTGCATCGAGATGTCCTCGCGACCACCGAAGGCACCGCCGACGCCGGAGAGCGTCATGCGCACCTTCTCCTCGGGGAGACCGAGGACGGGGGCGATCTGCTTGAGGTCCGAGTGCAGCCACTGGGTGGCGACGTAGAGGTCGACACCGCCGTCCTCCGACGGCACGGCCAGGCCGGACTCCGGGCCGAGGAAGGCCTGGTCCTGCATGCCGAAGGTGTACTCGCCCTCGACGATGACGTCGGCGCGCTTGCGGGCCTCCTCCACGTTGCCGCGGATGATCGGCTGGCGGTGCACGATGTTCGGGTGCGGGACGTGACCGGAGTGGTGGTCGTCGCGGCCCTCGTGGATCAGCGGAGCGTCCGCGGCGAGGGCGGAGGCCTCGTCCGTGACGACCGGCAGCTCCCGGTAGTCGATCTTGATCTTGGCGGCTGCGCGGCGGGCCGTCTCCGGGTGGTCGGCGGCCACGAGGGCGACCGGCTCACCGTGGTGGCGCACCCGGCCGTTGGCGAGAACCGGGGTGTCCTGGATCTCCAGGCCGTAGTTCTTCATCTCGGCGGGCAGGTCGTCGTACGTCAGCACCGAGTAGACGCCGGGCATGGCGAGCGCCTCGGAGATGTCGATGCTCGCGATCTCCGCGTGGGCGACGGTGCTGCGCAGGGTCTGGCCCCACAGCATGTCCTCGTGCCACATGTCGGAGGAGTACGCGAACTCACCGGTGACCTTGAGGGTGCCGTCCGGGCGGAGCGTCGACTCGCCGATGCCGCCCTTGGTGTGGTTCTGGCTGACGTTCGTCGGCGCACCGGCGGGTACGGTGCGGGTGTTCTGAGCCATGGTCAGACCGCCTCTGCCTGACGGGCGGCCGCGAGGCGGACCGCGTCGAGGATCTTCTCGTAGCCCGTGCAGCGGCACAGGTTGCCGGACAGGGCCTCACGGATGTCCTGGTCGGACGGGGAGGAGTTCTCCTCCAGCAGCGCGTCGGCCTGGACCAGGAGGCCCGGGGTGCAGAAACCGCACTGGACGGCGCCGGCGTCGATGAACGCCTGCTGGATGTTGGAGAGCTCGACGCCCTCGCCGGTCTGCGAGTCGCCCGGCTTGGCCTGCCACTGCTTGGCCGCGTCCAGGGACACGCCCTTGCTGCCGCAGCCGCCGCCGGTGCCGCAGGCACCGCCGTGGCCGTGCTCCTCGCGCTGCTTGGCGAACTCCGCCAGGCCCTCGACGGTCACGACGTCGCGACCCTCGACCTGACCGGCCGCGACCAGGCAGGAACAGACCGGCACGCCGTCGAGGCGGACGGTGCAGGAACCGCATTCGCCCTGCTCACAGGCGTTCTTCGAACCCGGCAGGCCCAGGCGCTCGCGCAGGACGTAGAGGAGGGACTCGCCCTCCCACACGTCGTCGGCTTCCTGCTGACGGCCGTTGACAGTGAAATTGACGCGCATGTTTACGCAGCCCCTTCAAGCGAGCGGCCGTTGCCGGTACCGCGGTACTGCTCCCAGGTCCAGACGAGCTGGCGGCGAGCCATGATGCCGACCGCGTGACGGCGGTACTTCGCCGTGCCGCGGACGTCGTCGATCGGGTTGGCCGCGCCGGAGGCGAGGTCACCGAACTGCTTGGCGATCGACGGGGTGATGACCTTGCCCGACTCCCAGAAGCCGCCCTCTTCGAGCGCGGCGTTCAAGAACTCCTCGGCGGCCTTCGCACGGATCGGGGTCGGCGCGGCCGAACCGATGCCGGTGCGGACGGTGCGGGTCTCGGGGTGCAGTGCCAGGCCGAAGGCGCAGACGGCGATGACCATCGCGTTGCGGGAGCCGACCTTGGAGTACTGCTGGGGGCCATCCGCCTTCTTGACGTGGATGGTCTTGATGAGCTCGTCGGCGGCGAGCGCGTTGCGCTTGACGCCGGTGTAGAACTCGTCGATCGGGATCAGGCGAGAGCCGCGTACCGACTCCACCTCGACCTCGGCGCCCGCGGCGAGCAGCGCCGGGTGCGAGTCGCCGGCCGGCGAGGCGCAGCCGAGGTTGCCGCCGACACCGCCGCGGTTACGGATCTGCGGGGACGCGACCGTGTGCGAGGCGAGCGCGAGACCCGGAAGCTCCGTGCGGAGGTTCTCCATGATCTGCGTGTACGGGACGGAGGCGCCCAGACGAACCACGTCCTCGCCGACCTCCCACTCCCGCAGCAGACCGATGCGGTTCAGGTCCAGGAGGTACTCCGGCCGACGGTGGTCGAAGTTGATCTCGACCATCACATCGGTGCCACCCGCAATCGGCACAGCTGTGGGGAACTCGGCCTTAGCGGCGAGCGCCTCCTCCCAGCTGGCGGGGCGAAGGAAGTCCATGTGCGGCTCTCTTCTTCTTCATCGTGTCGATCACTTCAAGCCAGGAGGCCCAAAGGCCCTCGACTGGTCGTTCACGTGCTGTTAACGCGGTGTGGACTCAGTACACCGGCCGCCTATCCCCCGGGTGCAGTCACCGAAACCATGAAGGAGTTGGCTGACGGCCTCCCTCGTCTTGTAGATTCGTATGAAAGGCAGGATGCGACGACCTGCCCGATTTCCAACGGCAACAATCGAGACAGATCGGCGGCGACATCATGCGGCTGCGCGCACTGCTGGAAACCGAGGCGCTGGGGCTGCGGCTGCTGGGCGGCGAGGAAGAGCTCGACCGGACGGTCCGCGGGGTCATGACGACCGACCTGCGTGATCCCAGCCGATACCTGACCGGGGGCGAACTCGTCCTCACTGGCCTGGCCTGGCGTAGAAATTCAGCCGACTCCGAGCCGTTCGTACGAATCCTCGCGAGCGCGGGCGTCGCCGGGCTCGCGGCGGGCGAGGCGGAGCTGGGAGACGTCCCGGACGATCTGGTATCGGCCTGTCGGCGCAACCGCCTGCCGCTGTTCGCCGTGAACGAAACCGTTGCATTCGCCACCATCACGGAGTACGTGGTGCGGCAGGTCTCGGGCGAGCGCGCGGGGGACCTCGCGGCCGTCGTGGACCGCCACCGGCGCCTGATGACCTCGGGTCCGGCGGGTGGTGGACCGGATGTGGTGCTGGATCTGCTCACCACCGACCTCGATCTCCGGGCCTGGGTGCTGTCCCCCACCGGCCGGCAGATCGCCGGGGCGGGCGAGCCGCTGGCACCGGGCGTGTGCGCGGCCCTGGCGAGTGAGCACCTCGCGGCGGTCCGGACGGGCCGCAGGGGACCGCACCGGATCTCCATTCAGGGTATTACCTACTCGCTCTTCCCGATCAGGGGACACGGCCGGGGCGCCACCGGTCCGGGCGCCCGGGACGTGCGCGAGAGCGTGCTGTCGGACTGGCTGCTGGCGGTGGAGGCGGACGCGGGCGACTGGCCGGCAGAGCGCCTGGACCTGCTCCAGGGCGTCACCCAGCTGATCGCCGTCGAACGGGACCGGCGCGACGCGGCCCGCACCGTGCGGCGCCGCCTCGCACAAGAGGTCCTCGAACTGGTCCAGACGGGTGCTCCGCCCGCCGAGATCGCCGCCCGCCTGCGGGTGGCGGCGCCGGTGCTGCTCCCCGGACTGGGCACGGCCCCGCACTGGCAGGTCGTGGTGGCCCGGGTGGACTGGGACGGCGGGGACATCCCCGGCGGCCCGGTGGCCCAGTCGCTGCTGGAGGAGATCCTCGTCGACCCGTCCGTCTCGGGCCCCGAGCCCTCGGACCGGATCGCCGTCGCCCACGCCGGTGACGAGGCCATCGCCCTCGTGCCGCTGCCCTCGCTGGCCGGAGAGGGCGGCGAGGACAAGGGGCCCGACTCGGCCCTGCACGCCGACGAGCTGCTCACGGCCGTACGCGACCCCCTGCAGGCCGGTCTGGCCGACGACGGCCGGCTCACGCTGGGCGTCAGCGCGGCCGTGCACTCCGCCGAGGGGCTGCGCGGGGCGCTGGAGGAGGCCCGGCACGCCCGCCGGGTCGCCGCGGCCCGCCCGGGCCGGGTCTGCGCTGCCGGACACCACGAGCTGGCCTCGCACGTGCTGCTGCTGCCGTTCGTGCCGGACGACGTGCGGCGCGCCTTCACGGCCCGGCTGCTGGACCCCCTGCGGGACTACGACCGGCGCCACCGTGCGGAGCTCATCCCGACCCTGGAGGCCTTCTTGGACTGCGACGGCTCCTGGACCCGCTGCGCGACGCGGCTGCACCTGCACGTCAACACGCTGCGGTACCGGGTCGGGCGAATCGAGCAGTTGACGGGACGCGACCTGTCCCGGCTGGAGGACAAGCTCGATTTCTTCCTGGCACTGCGCATGAGCTGAGAAGATCCGCCCCGCGGCGTACGGGGTCCGGCCGGGGGGCCGCTGATGATCCGTCCGGACTTTGTGAAAGAGTTCACCCGACCCCTTGGCCGGAGCCGTCGATCCGTGCTCTCATTTCGCCCCAGGGCTCAACGAT
The DNA here is from genome assembly GCF_040651925.1 of Streptomyces sp. NPDC048349. Classification (NCBI taxonomy): domain Bacteria; kingdom Bacillati; phylum Actinomycetota; class Actinomycetes; order Kitasatosporales; family Streptomycetaceae; genus Streptomyces; species Streptomyces sp. NPDC048349. The sequence continues at coordinate 28,165 of NZ_JBEZLA010000049.1, forward strand.
GTGCTGCTCGATTGCTTTGGGGAGGGCAATGTGGCGGATACCGCCATGTCGGGTGCCGGAACTACCGGGGGAGACGACCCCCTCCAGCGGGCGATATGGCGGCTGCGCTCGCGCGGCTGTTGGACCGACGCGGCGGCGCTGCTGACGCCGCACCTGGGAAACGCGGGAGCCGCCGTGCAGCGGACCGCGCTGCTCGTCGAGCGCTGCCTGTTCACGGGGCAGGGCTGGGCCGAGGCCGAGGACGCGCTGCGGGTCGCCGAGGCGGTGGCGCAGGACGACGACGACCGGGGCGCGGCCGCGTGCGAGCGGGGCCAGCTGGCGTACGCCGCGACCGTGCTGGGCGTGCGGGACCGGGCCGACGAGGCCCGCTCCGCGCTGGGCCGGGCGGCGGCCCTGCTGTCGCCGGGGTCCCGGACGCGCCCGCTGCTGGACTTCCGGCGCGGCCTGGTCGCGGAGCACCTCGCGGACGCCCCGCAGTCGGCCCGTCCGGCGTACCACCGGGCCCACGCGGGGGCGGTCGCCCACGGGGACACGCTGCTGCTGTCCTTCACCTGGCGGCACCTGGCGGCGCTGGCCCTGCGGGACGGGGAGGTGGCGGAGGCCCGCCACGGCTTCCTGGAGTCCTTGCGGATCCGGGAGGAGCTGGGCTTCCTGGTCGGCACCGCTCCGGCGCTGGCCGCCCTGGCCGAAGCCGAACCCGAACCGGAAGCCACCCGGCTCCGCGCCGAGGCCCGCCGCCTGTTCCACCTCCTGGGCGGCATCCCCACCTGGCTGGCGGACCAACTCCAACCCGCGCCCGCGGCATAGCCCCGCCGACGGCCAAGGCGCCGGGCGCGGGGCGGAGCCGCCGCATCATCCAGCCCCGCCGGCGATTGAGGCGCGCGGGACGGGGCGGAGCCCCGGGCTTCGGCCCCGCCGACGACCAAGGCGCCGGGCGCGGGGCGGAGCCGCCGCACCATCCAGCCCAATCGGCGATTGAGGCGCGGGGTACGGGGGCGGAGCCCCGGGCCTTCGGGCCGCCGGGTTCCCGGCCGAGCCGGGGGTCAAGGGGTGGTGCCTGCGAAGTGTTCGCGGACCAGGGACTCCACGACCGGGAGGTCACCGGCTGCCAGCGCCTCGAGCAGCGCCCCGTGCTCCGCCGCATCGGCGACGAGCTCCGCCCGCCGGACCCGCGGAGCCCCCGGCAGCGGCCACTGCGCCCGCCGGTGGAGCTCCTCCGCCACCTGGACCAGCTGCGCGTTGCCCGCCAGCGCGAGCACCTCGCGGTGGAAGGCCCGGTCCGCCTCCGCGTACCCCGGCACGTCCCCGGCCGCCGCCGCCTCCGCCGTGGCGGCCGCGGCGGGCCGCAGGGCCTCCCACGTCTGCGCCGGCACGGAACGGGCCAGCCGGAGCATGACCGGGACTTCCAGCATGGCCCGGACCTCCGCCAGCTCCGCCAGCTCGCGCGGCGTGCGCGACAGGACGCGGAACCCCCGGTTGGGGAGGCACTCCACCGCCCCCTCCAGCGCCAGCTGCTGCATCGCCTCGCGCACGGGCGTCGCGGAGACGCCGAAGCGGTCGCCCAGCGCCGGCCCGGAGTAGATCTCGCCGGGCACCAGCTCACCGTCGACCAGCGCCGCGCGCAGCGCGTCCAGGACCTGTCCGCGCACGGAATGGCGCAGCACCTTCCGCGCCTGTGCCGGTACCCGGGTTCGGGCCGTGTCGTGCACTCGGTCCTCCTCGGTGTATCGGCCTGTCCCGAGGATACGGCCTGACCGAGATCGGGTAAGGTAAGGCTAACCTGCTAACGATCGCGCGATTTGGTGGTCCGTCATGACCGTCACGGCCGTTCCCCCCGCCACCGCCTCCCCCGTGGCGGATGCGTACGCCCGGCTGGCCGAGGCCTACGCCGGGCTGCTGATCGTCGAGCGGTCCCCGCACGAACCCGCCCCTCGCGGCGCGGGCTGGGTCGGCGCGGACGAGCTCGCGGCGGGCGGACCGGCCCTGGACGCCTTCCTCGCCTGGGACGAGGCCCAGGTCCTGCGGGACTACGGGCACCGGGCCCGCCCGGACGTGGTCGCGAGCTTCGGACTGCACCGGTACGCCTGGCCCGCCTGCCTGCTGATCACCCTGCCGTGGTTCCTGCACCGCAGGGTCCCCCGCCTCCCGGCCGCCCAGGTGGCCTTCCACCGGACGCTGGGCCGGATGGCCGTACGCGTCGACTCCTTCGCCTGCCTGCCGGACGACCCGGCGGCCGCCCTCCCAGGGGCCCGGGTCGTGCCCGACGAGGAGGCGCTGCGCGCCGAGGTGCGGGCTGCGGTGGCCCAGCACCTCGAGCCGGTGCTGGCGGGCTTCGGACCCCGCATGCGGCGCGGGCGCCGCGCCCTGTGGGGCATGGTGACCGACGAGGTGGTCGAGAGCCTCTGGTACGTCGGCCACCTGCTCGGCGAGGAGCAGCGGGCCATGGCCGAGCTGGAGGCGCTGCTGCCCGGCTCGACCGCCCCCTACACCGGCGGCGCGGGCTTCCGTACCCTCCCGGGGCCGGACGGCGGCGAGCTGCCCACGCGGGACCGGGCCAGCTGCTGCCTCTTCTACACGATCCGCCCGGACGACACCTGCGTCACCTGCCCCCGGACCTGCGACGCCGACCGCATCGCCCGCCTCACGGCGGCCACCGGGGCGATCCCGGGCTGAACCCACCCCCAAGGGTGACGCTATTCGAACTCAACTCCCCTTATCCGGGCGCCAGTTCGAACCACAACACCCTATCCGGCGGGCCCCGCCCCCCGATGGCGTCCACTTGCCCCGAAACCGGCGTGCCGAGCCGATCGGCTGCGCCACTATGGCGCCGGAAGGCCGCATACGCGAGGCAGAGGCAAGGGACATCCGCATGAGACTGACCGACATATCGCTGGACTGGCTGCTGCCCGGCAGCCTGTTGATCCTGGGCGTACTTGCGGCAGTTGCGGTACTGGCCCGGGGCAAGCGCGAGAGCGAGAAGGCCGCCGCCGACGACAGCTGGGAGCGCAGCGAGGAGCGCCGCAGGCGCAAGGAGGCCGTCTACGGGACCGCCTCCTACGTCCTGCTCTTCTGCTGCGCGGCGGTCGCCGCCGCGCTTTCCTTCCACGGCCTGGTCGGCTTCGGGCGGCAGAACCTCAACCTCTCCGGAGGCTGGGAGTACCTGGTCCCCTTCGGCCTCGACGGCGCCGCGATGTTCTGCTCGGTGCTCGCCGTCCGCGAGGCCAGCCACGGCGATGCGGCCCTCGGCTCGCGCATGCTGGTGTGGCTGTTCGCGGGCGCGGCCGCCTGGTTCAACTGGGTGCACGCGCCGCGCGGGCTGGGCCACGACGGGGCCCCGCAGTTCTTCGCCGGCATGTCGCTCTCGGCGGCCGTCCTCTTCGACCGGGCCCTCAAGCAGACCCGCCGTGCGGCGCTGCGCGAACAGGGCCTGATCCCGCGGCCGCTGCCGCAGATCCGGATGGTCCGCTGGCTGCGGGCGCCCCGGGAGACCTTCGGCGCGTGGTCGCTCATGCTGCTGGAGGGGGTGCGCACCCTCGACGAGGCCGTGGACGAGGTACGCGAGGACAAGAAGGAGAAGGAGAACGACCGGCACCGCCGGCGGGAGCAGCACCGCCTGGACCGTGCGCACATCAGGGCGCTGGGCCGGCAGCACCGGGCCTTCGGGCGGGCGCGCGCCCGCCAGGTCGAGCTCCCGGAACTGACGCAGGGAGCGGGCTCCGCGCCGGTCGGCGCGGAGCCGGCCATACCGGAATCGGGACAACTGCCACCACGCCGAAGGCCCTCCCTGCAGGCCGTCAGCCGGACCGAGTCCGTTGAGGTGACGGGCCCCCGGACGGTGGACCTCACCGCCGAGGACGACACCCAGACGATCCCCCGGCTCGACTCCCTGGAGCGCAAACTGAAGGACCTGGAACAGCAGTTCGGCTGACCGGTCGCCGGGCGCGGCTCCGGCCCCGGGGCCGGGACGGAGCCGCGCCCGGCCCCCCGGAGGGTTCGCCCGCTCAGGCGAGCCCTCCGTCCAGTTCGAACCAGACCACCTTCCCGCGGCCCGGCTCCACCACGTCCACGCCCCAGGCGTCGGCGAGGGCCTGCACCAGCACCAGCCCCCTGCCGTGCGTACCGTCGTCGGCGGTCGGTACGTACGGCAGGGGCCGCCGGGTGGCGTAGTCCCGGACCTCCACCCGCAGCCGGGCGGCGGCGAGGCTCGCGGAGACCTCCGCGCCCTGCTCGGTATGGACGAGGGCGTTCGTGACGAGCTCGGTGATCAGGAGTTCGGCCACCTCCGCCGCATCCGTCCGGCACCGGTGGCGCAGCAATTCCCGTAAGGAACGCCGGATTTCACCCACGGCCTTCAGGTCCGCACGGCGCACGCTCCGGCTGATCTCCAGCCCGTCCACCGCGGCCCCGTCCTCGGTCGAGGGCTCGCGGGGTACCGGTCGGCCCCTCTTCCACAGCTTCCCCGTGTTCGCCCCCACCCGCACGGCGGTGTACCTCCCGCGTTCATTGCTCTCGAACAGGTCTACGGGATGCATGCCCCCCGGACCGGTCCGCACTCCTGCGGGCTCAGGGGCGCGGCACGTTGCGGAGGTTGGATCTGGCCATCTGGATCATCCGGCCCACCCCGCCGTCCAGCACGATCTTGCTGGCGGAAAGGGCGAATCCGGTCACCATTTCGGCCCTGATCTTCGGGGGAATCGACAGGGCGTTGGGGTCGGTCACGACGTCCACCAGTGCAGGTCCCCGGTGCTTGAACGCGTCCCTCAAAGCCCCCGTGAGCTGCTTGGGCTTCTCCACGCGGACCCCGTACGCGCCCGCCGCGCGGGCGATGGCGGCGAAATCGGGATTCGTGTTCGCGGTGCCGTAGGAGGGCAGGCCGGAAACCAGCATTTCCAGCTCGACCATGCCGAGGGATGAGTTGTTGAACAGGACCACTTTGACGGGCAGGTCGTACTGCACCAGGGTGAGGAAATCTCCCATCAGCATCGAGAAACCGCCGTCACCGGACATCGACACCACTTGACGGCCCCGGTCGGTGAACTGCGCGCCGATGGCCTGCGGGAGGGCGTTGGCCATGGAGCCGTGACTGAAGGAACCGATGATGCGCCGCTTGCCGTTCGGGGAAAGATAGCGCGCAGCCCACACGTTGCACATGCCCGTGTCGACGGTGAACACGGCGTCCTCGTCGGCGAGTTCGTCGAGCACGGAGGCCACGTACTCCGGGTGGATGGGCGTGTGCTTCTCCACCTTGCGCGTATAGGCCTTGACCACGCCTTCCAGGGCGTCGGCGTGCTTCTTCAGCATCCGGTCCAGGAAGCGGCGGTCCGTCTTGGCCCGCACCCGCGTGTTCAGGGCGCGCAGGGTCTCCCGTACGTCGCCCCAGACGGCGAGGTCCAGCTGGGAGCGGCGGCCGAGGTGTTCGGGCCGGATGTCCACCTGGACGATCTTCACGTCGTCGGGGAGGAAGGCGTTGTACGGGAAGTCCGTGCCGAGCAGGACCAGCAGATCGCACTCGTGGGTCGCCTCGTAGGCCGCGCCGTAGCCGAGGAGGCCGCTCATGCCGACGTCGTACGGATTGTCGTACTGGATCCACTCCTTGCCGCGCAGGGCGTGCCCGATGGGCGCCTTGACCCGCTCGGCGAACTCCATGACCTCGGCGTGCGCCCCGGCGGTGCCGCTGCCGCAGAAGAGCGTGACCTTGTCGGCCTCGTCGACGAGGCGGACCAGTTTCTCGATCTCGCTCTCGCCGGGGCGGACGGAAGGCCGGGCGGTGACGAGTGCGTGCTCCACGGCCTTGTCCGGCGCCGGTTGCGCGGCGACGTCCCCGGGCAGCGCGACGACGCCGACGCCGCTGCGGCCGACGGCGTGCTGGATGGCGCTCTGGAGGACCCGCGGCATCTGCCGGGGGTTGGAGATCAGCTCGCTGTAGTGGCTGCACTCGCCGAACAGCCGGTCGGGGTGGGTTTCCTGGAAGTAGCCGAGGCCGATCTCCGAGGAGGGGATGTGGGAGGCGAGGGCGAGGACCGGGGCCATGGAGCGGTGGGCGTCGTACAGGCCGTTGATGAGGTGCAGGTTTCCCGGGCCGCAGGAGCCGGCGCAGGCGGCGAGGCGGCCGGTGATCTGGGCCTCGGCGCCGGCCGCGAAGGCCGCCGTCTCCTCGTGGCGGACCTGGATCCAGTCGATGCCGGCCGTGCGGCGGATCGCGTCCACCACCGGGTTGAGGCTGTCGCCGACGACCCCGTACAGGCGGCGGACGCCCGCGCGCACGAGGATGTCGACGAACTGCTCTGCGACGTTCTGCTTGGCCATGCCTCCTATCCAGCCACGGGGGCGCCGGTTACGCCTCCCAGACTGCGGCGGCCGTGCGGTCGTCGGCGTAGCCCTTGAGCCGGAGCTGGGTGTCCGCGAGGAAGGCCGCGAGGCCGGGCGGCTCGGGCTGGGCCCAGCGCGCGGCGAGCTCGGCGGGCAGGACCGGCTCCTCGCGCATCGGCTCCGCCAGGCCCCCGGAGCACAGCAGCAGGGTGTCGCCGGGGCGGGCCACGGAGGCGCGGAACCGGAAGCCGCCCTCGGCCTCCTCGTCCGGCCCGGACGCCGCGGAGGGCCCGGCGGCCGGCTCCAGGTCCTGCCAGGCGCCGTCCCGCAGCCGGAACAGCCCGCCCGCGCCGGAACCGAAGCACACCCGCGTGCGGCATTCGGGGTCCACCGGGAGCAGCAGCCCGCGCACTCCGGCCGTGTACGCCTCCTCGGCGAGGCCCAGTTCGGCCGCGCGGGCCCGCAGCCGCCCGTAGCCTCGGTCGGTGAGCCGCTGGAGGCCCGAGCGCAGCGCGTCGCGGCGCCCGGCCCGGATGTCCTCGGCCAGCCGTTCCTGGCTGCGCCCGACCGCCGCGGCGATGGTCCGGCACAGCTCGGCAGCGGCCTCGGCGGCGCCGGGGGCGGCCCGGTCCCCGCCGGCGAGGGCCACCAGGACGAGGGCGTCATCGCCGGCGCCGAACCGCGCGGTGAGCAGGAAGTCGCGTCGGACCTCGCCGCGGAACCGGGCGGAGTCCCCGCGCAGGGAGGCGGCGCGCAGGGTGTAGGTGCCGTAGCGGGCGCCCTCCAGGACCGTGTCGGGCGTCAGCCCGTCCAGGGCGGCCGGGTCGGCGGTGGGGAGCGCGCCGGGCTCGGCGGCGTAGGTGGGCGCGCGGTCGCCGAGGTGACGCACCTCGGGCCGCGGATCCGCCGCCGCGGGCTGCGCCACGGCCCCGGGCCGCGGCGCCCGGGCCCGCGACCCGGGCAGCACGGGCGGCACGGCCACACCCCCGAGGGCGTACCCGGTGACACCCCCCTCCCGCGGATCCCGCGGCCCGGCCCCGGACCCGACCGCCGGAGCAGGAGGTCGCGGGGCAGCCGGAGGCGGTACGACGGCTGCAGGCGGGCCGGCCGGTGGCGACCCGGCGGCACCGGCGGCTGCGGGCGGGACGGCCCCCGCAGCCGGCGGCCCGGCGGCCGGGGGCGCGGCCGGGGGCGCGGATGCACCTGCAGGCGACCCCGCAGCAGGCGGCGCGGCCGGGGGCGGGACGGCGGCCGAAGGCGGGACGGCCCCCGCACCCGGCGGCCCGGCGTTCGGAGGCGCGGCCGGGGGCGCAGCGGCGGCCGAAGGGGTGGCGGCACCCGCAGGCGGCCCGGCGGCTGCGGGCGGGACGGCACCCGCACCCGGCGGCCCGGCGTTCGGAGGCGCGGCGGCGGCCGGAGGCGCGGCGGCAGGTGCAGGCGGCGCAGCGGCGGCCGGGGGCACGGCGCCGGTCGCGGGCGGGGCGGCAGGTGCGGGCGGCGCCGCCGGAGGCGGGGCGGCAGTCGGAGGCCGGCCTGCGGCAGGTGGTGCGGGTGGGGGTGCGGACGGGGGTGAGGCCGTGGCACGGGGTGCGGCCGGGGGCCAGCCCGGTGGGGGTGGTGGCGGGGAGCGGCGGGGGCCCGGGACGAGGGGTTCCACGGCGGGCGGGGCTTGCGGTGGGGCGGGCGGCCGGGTCGGGAGCCCCGCCTGCCCCGGGATCGGCACCGGTCCAGGTGCCGGCTCCGGCCCGGCAGCCGGCTCCGGCCCGGGAGCCGGCTCCGGCCCGGGAGCCGGTGCCGAGCCCGGTCCTGAGCCCGGTCCTGCGCCCGGTCCCGGGCTCGTGCCCGCCGCCGGACCCGGCACTGGCCTCGGCCCTGACCCCGGTCCCCGGCCCGGCCCCGGCTCCGCCGCAGGTGTCGGCGCCGGCCCGGGCTGCGTGGTCCGGTCGCGCCTCGGCTCCGCGGTGACGCCCGCCGCCGAGTGGAAGCGGTGGTCCAGGGTGTCCCCCGGGTCGGGTGCCGGGCCCGCGTCCGGGTCCTCGTAGAGCTTCTGCCACCAGTCGTCCGCGCCCTGCTGACTCATGCCCTCATTCTCGGCCTCCCGCGCGGGCGGAAAACGCCGAATGCGCGAAAAGGGTCCACCGGGCCGCCGCCCGGTGGACCCCTCCACCCCTACCCGTACGGACTAGCGGACGTCGTACGCCCGCACGACCGTCTGGGTAACGGAGGCACCGTTCGCGTCGGTCAGTTCGACCTTCAGCGACACCTGCTTGCCCGAGGCGCCGGCATGGTCCACGACCGCGGTCCACCGCCCCGCGCGCTCGCTCACCTGCGCCCCGGTCCAGTTCTCACCGTCGTAGGAGTACGACAGCTTCGCCGACGTGAGCGCGCCCGGCGCGTAGCCCGCGTGCCCGGTGGCGCTCAGGCCGATGGTCTGGCCGTTCACCGCCGCGACCGTCTTCATCCCGTCCAGCGGGGCCGCGTACCGCGGGAAGAGGACCGCCAGCCCCTGCGAGTACGCCGACGCGTCCGGCTTCGAGGTGAAGCCCCAGGTCGTCCGGACCGAGGTGGACCGCTGCCAGGTGCGCGCGGGCGGGCCGATCTTCTCGATGGCCTGGGTCAGTTCGTACCGGCCCGCGTCGGCCGGGACCTCGAAGACTCCGAACGGGTACCAGCTTTCGCCGATCACCTCGCCGTCGCGCGTGAGCTGGAGGTTGCCGATGTCGCCGAACGAACCCGGCTGGGCGGCGTGACGGCTGTCGCCCCACACGGCGGCGGCGAAGCCGATCAGGTTGCCCTGCCGTTCGGCGGCCAGCGCCTCCGTGCCGGAGGGGTCGCGCGGCGCGACCGGGCCGGTCACCCCGTCGTACCAGCTCGCGCTCGTCTTCTGGCCCTTGGCGTAGGTGCGCTGCTCGCCGGCCATGAACTCCCCCCAGGGGAAGCTGCTGGAGAGCAGCCGGTCCCAGACCGTGTCGCCGACGGTGTGGAACTCGGTGCGCTTGCCCGGGGCCGCGACGGTCTCGATCCCGCCGAAGGACACCGCGCTGCCGATCGGCCGGTAGGCGCCGGCCAGGTCGATGAAGTCGGCGGCCACGCCCATGGAGTGGTAGGTGGACTCCACCTGGCCGAGCTCTCGGTCGCGCACCCGGTAGGTGCGGCCGCCCTTGACCTCCCCCGTCTCGGGGAAGGCGAGGGTGTAGAGGTACGGGCTCTTCGCGGTGGCCTTCCAGGACAGCGTGACCGCGCCCGCCGCCAGCCGGTCCAGCAGCGCCTTGCCCTCGGCGGCCTCGATGGCCAGCGTGGGCAGCGCGCCGCCCGCGTAGCCGGTGAAGGCGACCCAGCGGCCGGGGGCTTCGCGGTGGGCGAGCACCGCCTTGGCTCCGGCGGCCCTCGCGTTCTGCGCGACCTCGTGCAGCGCCCCGTCCGCGGCCTTGACCAGGACGACCGCGTCCTTGGCGGCGACCGCGGCGAGTTCCCCGGGGGTGCCGGCGCCCGCGTCGACCAGCGGCGCGCTGCCGTTCCCGTCGAGGTTGTCGCTGCCGGTGGAGGCGGTGACCGGGTGCAGGACCGGCCCGCCGGCGACCTTCAGCTCGGCGATCAGCGGGGCGGCCGCCCGCCAGTAGCTGCCGAACTCGAACGCACCGTCCTTCGCCCGGCCTTCGACGGAGGAGTAGAAGCCGCGGATGGTGCGGCCGCCCATGGCGGTGCCGGCGTGCAGCCACACGTCGTCCCAGCTGCGGGCGAATCCGAGGGTGGTGTTGCGGGCCTCGACCGGCTTGTCGGCCCGGACGGCCAGGCGCCCGGCCGTGCGCGCGTCGAGGACGACCGTCGTGTCCTTCTTCACCTCGACCTGCGGGCGGCCGAGGTAGGTGAGGGAGTCGATCAGGCGGTCGTCCCCTTCCCCGGCGTCGGGCGTGCCGACGAAGGCGGAGAGGAAGTAGGCGCCCGGCCGGACCCGGTAGACCTGGTCGGCGGAGCCGTCGTTGAAGCGGCGCTCGCCCGTGGAGTCGTCGGTGCCGATCACGTCCAGGGAGGACGGTCCCGCGGCGGGCTTGCCCGCGCGGTCGAGCAGCTTGACGCGCAGGGTCACCGTCTGCGGCTCCACGTACAGCGCGAAGGGGGTGGAGACGCGCACGCCGTTCGCCGTGGCGACGATCCGGCCGGTCACGTCCCCGTACTGGGAGCGCTCCAGCCCGGCGGCCGGGTCGAGGGCGAGCGGCACCGTGACGGTGGAGCCGGCCGGGACGGTCACGCTGCGCCGCTCGAGGCGGGCGACCTGGCGGCGGACGGCGGAGCCGTCGTTGCCGGTGACCTTCTCGACGGCGAGGTCCAAGGTCACCGGGGCGGTGCCCGTGTTGGTGTACGGGACCTCGACGGTCGTGCGGTCGCTGCGGTCCTGGGGCCAGTGGTAGGTGCCGCCCTGGACGGCGGGGGCGCCGGTGACGGTGGTGTGGAGGGCCGCCCGGACGTCGAGGCGGCCGCCGCCGGTCTCCCGTACGTCGCCGGGGACCGCGGTGTCCGCGGAGCCGACGAGGGCCGCCTTGATCTGCTGCGCGCTCCAGTCGGGGTGGCGCTGCTTGACGATGGCGGCGGCGCCCGCGACGTGCGGGGTGGCCATCGAGGTGCCGGACATGCCCTGGTACGCGTACACGCCGCGCCCGCCCGCCGCCGCGGCCGAGATCCCGACGCCGGGGGCGGCGATCTCGGGCTTGAGGGCGTGCCGGAGTCCGGCCGGGCCGCGGCTGGAGAAGACAGCCGTGGTGTCGTCGCGGTCGACGGCGCCCACCGTCAGCACGCCGGCCGCGCAACCGGGCGAGGAGACCGTGTTGTTGCCGGGGCCGGAGTTGCCGGCGGCGACGACGAAGAGCGGGCCCTGCTGCGAGAGCCGTTCGGCGGCCGCGGCGAGCGGGTCGTCGCAAGCCGTCCGGGAGGGGTCGCCGAGGCTCATGGAGACCACGTCGGCCTTGCTCGCGACGGCCCACTCCATACCGGCGATGATCCACGAGTCGAGGCCGTGGCCCGCGTCGTCGAGGACCTTGCCGCTGAGCAGTCCGGCGCCGGGCGCGACGCCCTTCTTGGCGCCGCCGCTCTCGGCTCCGGAGCCGCCGACGGTGGAGATGGTGTGGGTGCCGTGCCCCTGCCGGTCGGTGTTGGTGTCCGAGTCGGTGAAGTTCTTCGATGCGACGACGCGGCCCTCGAGGTCGGGGTGCCCGAGGTCGGTGCCGGTGTCGAGGACGGCGACCTTGGTCCCCTTGCCGTCGTATCCGGCGGCCCAGGCGGCGGGGGCGTTCACCTGCCTGGTGGAGCGCTCCAGGTTCGCCTGGACCTTGCCGTCCAGCCAGAGCTTCTTCAGTCCGCCCGAGACGGAGCGCGCGCGTGCGTCCGTCCCGGTGACGTCGGCCCAGAAGGCGGCGGCCTGCTCCTTGTCCGCGGACAGGGCGACGCCGCCGATGGAGTCGAGGACCAGGGAGCGCTGGGCGCCGCGGGGCGCGGGCGGGGCGCTGCGCGCCACGTTGACGGAGCCGTCGTAGACCGCGATGAGCGGGAGCTTCTTGGCGTGCGCGTCGTCGTAGCCCTGCCGGATGAGGCCGGTGACGTTGAACAGCTCGTGGTCGGCCTTGCCGGCGGCGAGCGCCTTCGCCGCGCTCTGCGGGTAGACGTAGAGGTCCTTGCCGGACTGGCGGGTCTGCACCACCGGCTGGGAGCCGTCCGGGTGCGGCATGGCGGTGGCGGCGGTGCGGCCGGCGGCGTCGGTGGAGACCAGGATCCGGTCGCCGGTGACGAGGGTGACCGTGACGGGTGCGGCCGGCTGCTGTGCGGCTGCCTCGCTGCCCACGAGTGGTCGTGTTCCCGGCGCTCCGTCGCTCGGCTGTGCCGCCGACGGACCGACGGCGGTGACGGCCAGGACGGCTGCTGTGGCCGCCCCGAACGTCGTTCGCGATATCGGGCGCATCGCTCTCCCCAGGTGAATTCCGGTCAACTGGCTCATTGCGCGGCAAAGTTGCCGCGCCCATGGCTTCTGGCCGGCGGATGTTGGTGCTGCGGTGGCGTCACCTTGGCAGAGAGGCGGGGGGTGCGGCGATGATGTCGGCGGCGGGTTTGCGCCGTGGCCGCTTCCCGCCAGGCGCTGTGCTGAGAGGTGGGTGTTCGGGTTGCTGGGTGCGATAGGCCTCGATGAGGGCCAGGAGTCGGCGTACCGTGCGCTGGTGGCGCTGGGGGCGGCGGAGGTGCCCGATCTCGCGCACCGGCTGACCCTGCCGGTGCCGCAGACCGAACGGGCGCTGCGGCACCTGGAGCGCCACGGCCTGGCGGCCCAGTCCTCGGCGCGTCCGGGGCGCTGGGTCGCGGCGCCGCCGGGAGTCGCCCTGGGGGCGCTGCTGACCCAGCAGCGGCACGAGCTGGAGCAGGCGGAGCTGGCGGCGGCGCTGCTGGCGCAGGAGTACCGGGCGGAGGCGGCCGAGCCGGCGGTGCACGACCTCGTGGAGGTGGTGCAGGGGGCGAGTGCGGTGGCGCACCGCTTCCACCAGCTCCAGCTGGGGGCCGAGCGGGAGGTGTGCGCGCTGGTCAGCGGGCGGCCGCAGGTGGTGACGGGTACGGAGAACGAGGCGGAGGACCGGGCCGCCGTACGCGGGGTCGACTACCGGGTGGTGATCGAACGGGAGGTACTGGGCCTGCCGAGCGGGATCCGCGAGGTGTCGGGGGCGCTGGCCCGGGGCGAACAGGTCCGGGTGACGGGCGAGGTCCCGACGAAGCTGGTGATCGCGGACCGGACCCTGGCCATGGTCCCGTTGACGGCGCGCGGGGCGGAGCCGGCGGCGCTGGTGGTGCACGCGTCGGGGCTGCTGGAATCCCTGACGGGCCTGTTCGAGGCGGTGTGGCGGGAGTCGCTGCCGCTGCGGCTGGGCGCGTCGGGCGGCCCGGAGGAGTCGGACGGCGGCCCGGACGCCACGGACCTGGAGGTCCTGACCCTGCTGCTGGCGGGGATGACGGACGCGAGCGTGGCCAAGCACCTGGAGCTGGGCCTGCGGACGGTGCAGCGGCGGGTCAGGGGCCTGATGGAGCTGGCGGGGGTCACGACTCGGCTCCAGCTGGGCTGGCACGCGTACGAGCGGGGCTGGGTGGCCCGATAGCCCCTGGTCGGTCACGCTGAGGCCATGGATCTGCCGCAGCTGCTCCTGGTGGGGCTGGTGCTGCTCCTCGGGGTGCTCGGGGTGCTGGTCCCGGGCGTACCGGGGACCTGGCTCGTGTGGGCGGGGCTGATGTGGTGGGCGCTGCACGAACGGTCGGCCGCGGCGTGGACCCTGCTGGTCGCGGCGACGGCCCTGCTGCTGGTGGTCCAGGTGGTGAAGTGGCTGCTTCCGCCACGGCGGCTGCGGGGCACGGGGGTGACACCCCGGATGGCGGTGTGCGCGGGCGCCGGGGCGGTACTGGGCTTCGTGCTGGTGCCGGTGCTGGGGGCGGTCCCGGGCTTCGTCGGCGGCATCTACCTGTGCGAGAGGCTCCGCCTGGGGACGCACGGCGAGGCGTGGGCGTCGGTGCGGGCGGTGATGCGGGCGGTGGGGACGAGCGTGCTGGTGGAGCTGTTCGCGTGCCTGCTGGTGGCCGGGGCGTGGCTCGGCATGGTGGCGGCGGGGGCCTGACGGGGGTCCGACGCAGTCCTGGGGCGGGCCCCGGGCTGCGGTCCTAGGACCCGGGCCCGATGCGGGTGGCCGCGGTGCCTGCGAGGCTTCCGGCATGACGGACTTCGAGGGTTTCAGCGAGGCCGAGCTGGCGTACCTCCGCTCCCAGCGGCTGGGCCGGCTGGCCACCGTGGACGCGGCGGGCCAGCCGCAGGCCAACCCCGTGGGGTTCTTCCCGCAGGAGGACGGGACGATCCTGGTGGGCGGGATGGCGATGGGGACGACGAAGAAGTGGCGCAACCTCCAGGCGAACCCGCGGCTGGCGCTGGTCGTGGACGACCTGGTGAGCACCCACCCGTGGCGGGTCCGCGGCATCGAGATCCGCGGGCACGCCACACTGGAGACGGGCCCGCACGCCCTCGGCCCCCACTTCAGCCCGGAGGTGATCCGGATCCACCCGGACCGGGTTCACGCGTGGGGGCTGTGACCCGCCACTGCACGGAGCCGCTCCCCGCCCCGCCCTTCCACCGTTCCCCGGGCCTGCGCCCCAGACCCCGCGCCTCACACGTCGGCGAGGCTGGATTTCGGCCCGTGCCACCCACCTGCTGCGGGCGGCCCGGGCCCCGGCCCTGGTCCCGGCCCCGGTCCTCGGCCCACCGGTGATCGAAGCGCGGGGTCCGGGCCCGGTGAGGGAGGCCCAGATCCGAAAGAGACGGCCTAGCCGCGGCCGCCGCGCTTCGCGGCGTAGTTGGCGCGGCCCTCAGCCGATTTGAGGCGCCAGTCGCGGCGGATCTCCGAGCGGAGCCGCGCGTCCGTCTTGGCCACGATCCGCTGGTTCTCCCGGAGCAGCTTGCGGTAGCTGTCCAGGCGCCGCTCCGGCATTTCCCCGGAGTCCACGGCGGCCCGCACCGCGCACCCCGGCTCCGCCTCGTGCGCGCAGTCGTGGAAGCGGCAGCTCTGCGCGTACTCCTCGATCTCCGAGAAGACCTGGCCGACGCCGGTCCCGGCGTCCCAGAGCCCGACGCCGCGCAGCCCGGGCGTGTCGATCAGGACGCCGCCGCCCGGCAGGGCGAGCAGGTTGCGCGTCGTGGTCGTGTGGCGGCCCTTGCCGTCGACCTCGCGGGCCTCCTGGACCGCCATGACGTCGGCGCCGAGCAGCGTGTTGGCCAGCGTGGACTTGCCGGCGCCCGAGATGCCGAGCAGCACGCTCGTACCGCCGCCGACGAGGGCAGTCAGGACGTCCGTGCCCTCTCCGGTGAGCGAGGAAACGGTCAGCACCTGGACCCCGGGCGCGGTGGTCTCCACGTCCTGCACCAGGTGGGCGAGCGTCACCGGGTCCGGGACCAGGTCCGCCTTGGTGAGCACGACCAGCGGCTGCGCCCCCGATTCCCACGCCAGGGCCAGGAAGCGCTCGATGCGCCCCAGGTCCAGTTCCACGGCGAGGGAGACGGCGATGATCGCGTGGTCGACGTTGGCGGCGAGGATCTGCCCCTCGGACCGCTGGGACGAGGTGGACCGTACGAAGGCGGTCCGGCGCGGCAGGTAGGCCTTCACGTAACGGGGGTTGCCCGCGGGCTCGACCGCCGCCCAGTCGCCGGTGCAGATGACCCTCAGCGGGTCGTGCGGGGTGACGAATGCGGTGTCGGCGCGGACGATGCCGTCCGCGGTCACGAGGTCGCACTGACCGCGGTCGACGCGTACGACCCGGCCGGGGAGGAGGCCCTGCTCGGCGTACGGGGTGAACTCGGCCGCCCACGCGTCGTCCCAGCCGAAGGGGGCGAGGGCGTGCGGGAGCGGGGAAGAGGACTGCGGGAAAGAAGAGAGAGACAAGGGGAACCCTTCACAGGGTGGCCCCGGCAGCGCACGCCCGCTCGCTCGGCGGCGGCGCGCGATGTGGTGTGAGGTCAGCCGGAGACCACGGAAGTGACATTGATGGTCTTCTGAATGCGGGCAGTGCCCTGCGCGATGACAGTCATCAACTGGCTCACCTCCGGATCGTGCACGTACTGACGGTTCCGCAGTGGCTGCACCGATCTGCGGAACGGCCCCACCGTAACAAGTCGCTTCACGGGCGCGCCATTTGTTTTTCCCCGCGCTACCCCGGTTCGCCGAAGTGGTCCAGGAGCCTGCGCTGGAGGCTCGCGAGCACCGGGGTCGGCTGCTTGAGCATCGAGAGTCGGTACGCCGCCGTCGGGGCGTACTCCTCGACCTCGTTCACGGCCGCGGCCATCACGTAGCCGTTCAGCGCGTCCGTGTTCCACGCCGCGCCGAAATCGTGGCCCGTGGGCAGCAGACAGCGGTCCAGGGGGGTCGTGTCGCTGGTGATCACGTTCGCGACCACCGACGGCTGCCAATCCCTGGCGTTGGTCAGCGAGTGGTGGGTGTCGAACCGCACGGTGACGGTTTCACCCTCGGCGACGGCCACGCTGTACCGGCCCTCTTCGTCCGTGAAGACGTGGTCGATCTCCGACAGGTCCTCGCGGTGGACACTGACCTTGATCATGAAGATCGGACTCTGGTCCGACCTCGCTCGCACCTGTCCGAACATCTGGGTCTCCTCCCGGTCGGGCCAGCGCTGGAGGCCTCCCCCGCTTCCAGTCTGTGTGCGCCCCACCGCCGCCGCCAGTCGTACCCCGCCCGCCTCATGACCGGGCCGGGGTACGCGGCCTGCGGCGGAGGCGCCGGCCCGGTCGCCGCCTGGCCTAGCCGAACCGGACCGGCAGGTGGGTGATGCCGTTGATGAAGTCCGAGCGGAGCCGTCGCACCTCCCCGGTGATGCCGAAGTCCGGGTAACGGGTGAGGAGTTCGCGGATCAGGGCCTTGATCTGGGTCCGGGCCAGGCCCGCGCCCAGGCAGAAGTGCGGACCCCCGCCACCGAAGGCGAGGTGGTCGTTGGGGGTGCGGCGGACGTCGAAGGCGAAGGGGTCGGCGAAGACCTCCTCGTCGCGGTTGGCGGAGGTGTAGTAGGTGACCACCTTCTGCCCCGCCGCGATCGGGCGCCCCCGCAGGACGGTGTCCCGCGTGGCGGTGCGCCGGAAGTTGTGGATCGAGCCGCCCCAGCGCAGGAACTCCTCCACGGCCGAGGTCCACAGGGCCTCGTCGCGCGGGGCCGCGGCCAATGCGGCCCGGGCGGCCGGGTGCCCGGCCAGCGCCAGCACGGTGGCGGACAGCAGGTTGCGGGTGGTCTCGTTGCCCGCGACGCACAGCAGCACGAAGAACATGTTGATCTCGTCCGGGGTGAGCCGGTCCCCGTCGACCTCCGCGTGGACCAGGGTCGAGAGGATGTCCTCGCGGGGGTGCGCCCGCCGCTCGGCGGCCAGCGCGTCGCAGTAGGCGTAGATCTCGGCGGCCGCGAGGTCGCTGTCGTGCTTGCCCGCCGAGAGTGCCGGGTCCTGGCCGCCGGCCATCCGGTTGCTCCAGTCGAAGACCAGCCGCTCGTCGCCCGGGGGCACGCCGACCATCTCGCAGATCGTCTGGATCGGCAGCCAGGCGGCCACCTCCTCGACGAAGTCCATGTCCCGGCCGCGGGTGACCGCGGTGTCCACCAGCAGCGCCGCCCGCTGCGCGATCCGGGCGGCGAGCCGGCGCACCACGCGGGGGGTGAAGCCCGCGCTGACCAGGGCGCGGTAGCGGGAGTGGCGCGGGGCGTCCATGCCCAGCAGCACCAGCCTCAGGGCCGCCAGGGACTCGGGGCTCTGGTCGCGGACCATGAAGGAGCCGAGCTCGGTGGACCACAGCTCGGGGTCGCGGCTGATCTTCTTGACGTCGGCGTGGCGGGTGACGGCGTAGAAGCCCTCGTGGCCGCCCGGCACCTCGTGCCAGTGCACGGGGTCCTCCCGGCGCAGCCGGGTGAACTGCGCGTGCGGGACCTCGCGGGCCCAGGTGTCTTCCAGCAGGTCGATCTCACCGGTGGGGATCACGGTCCACGTCCCTTCGGGAGGGGGGTGTCAGGAGGGCGCCCAGTGCGTCCACGACGAGGGCGTCGGGGATGGCCCGGGGGTCGAGGCGGTGCTGCATCGCCAGGCCGAGCAGGACGCCCAGGACCAGGGCGCCGGTCTCCTCCGCCGGGCGGGCGAGCGGGGTGCCGGTGACTTCGGCCCAGTCGGCGAGGCCCTCGCCGAGCTGGGCGCGGACCTCGGCGTAGCGCTGGGCGAGCAGGCCCCCGAGGAGCGGGCCGCGCGCGGCGTGCAGCCACAGCTCGGCCTCCAGGAGCAGCCAGGAGTCGCCCCGGTCGGGGTGCGGGCGGGTGAGGCTGCCCCACATCGCGGAGAAGTGGGTGGCGGGATCCGCCGGGTCCGCGCTGTCCGCGATCTCGGCGGCGAGTTCCTCGGCGGTGCGCTCCTTCCAGACCTCGAGCAGGGCGAGCAACAGGCCCTCCTTGCCGCCGAAATGGCTGTAGAGGGCGCCGGTGGTCCGGTCGGCGGCGTCCGCGACGGCCTCCGCGGAGACGGCGTGGAAGCCCTTGCGGGCGAAGAGTTCGGCGGCGGCGTCGATGAGGCGCGAACGGGTCTGGGACTTGCGCTGCGCCTGGCGCGAGGCCGGCCGCGCGTCACCCGGCGGTGGGGAGGGGGGCACGGGACCTCCGGCGAGTTATATCGGCTTCCCGATATAACCTGCGCCCGGGTCTGACGATCCGTCAATCCCTGCGGACGTGTCCGTTGCGTCCAGGACGGCCGCGGCGGGTGCGGCCCGGCCGGCTGGGGCCGGACATACCGGCCCCCGCCGAGGACCTGCCGCACGCCGGGCCGCACCGCGCACTTACCGCACGCCG
This sequence comes from Streptomyces sp. NPDC048349, assembly GCF_040651925.1. NCBI lineage: Bacteria > Bacillati > Actinomycetota > Actinomycetes > Kitasatosporales > Streptomycetaceae > Streptomyces > Streptomyces sp. NPDC048349. The sequence goes on from NZ_JBEZLA010000049.1 coordinate 46,861, forward strand.
GCCCCCGCCGGGGACCTGCCGCACGTCGGCCCACGCCGCGGACTTACCGCCCGCCGAGGCCGTACGGCCGGGGCGGCCTGCGGCACCGCCCGGCCAGGCGGCGCGCCCTCCCCCGCCGACCGCGGGGACGGGCGCCGCCTCAGTGCTTGCGCAGTCGCGAGGTGTAGTCCTCCGGCGGCAGGAACTTCGACCACCGTTCGGGGAACTCGGACGGCATCCCGTCGTCCTCGTCGTCCTCCGACTCGCCCTCCGCCATCGCCCGCCAGGCCGCGGCCCGCGCGATCAGCTGGGCGGCCTCCGCCTCGCGGGCCCGTTCGTTCGCCTCGCGGGCCGCCGCGGTGGCCACCGAGGGCCAGACGCGGTCGATCGCCGCGTTGACGGCGGCGCCCACGAGGACCGCGAAGGCCGAGATGCCGATCCACAGCAGCACGGCGACCGGCGCGGCCAGCGAGCCGTAGATCGTCGGCCCCTCCACGGTGTTGGTGAGGTAGATCCGCAGCAGGAACGAGCCCAGCACCCACATCGCGAGAGCCACCAGCGCGCCCGGCACGTCCTCGATCCACGGCGAGCGCACCGGGACGGACACGTGGTACAGCGTGGTCAGGAAGACGATGGACAGCAGGGTGACGGTCGGCCAGTACAGCACCGCGATGACGCTGGTGCCCCAGGGCACGAGCCGTACCACCGCGTCCGGGCCGACCACCATCAGCGGCAGCACGACCGCGCCGATCACCAGCGCGATGACGTACAGCAGGAAGGCCAGCAGCCGGGTCTTGACGATCCCGCGCTGCCCGTCGAGCCCGTACATCACGGTGATGGTGTCGATGAAGACGTTCACCGCGCGGGACCCCGACCACAGGGCGAAGGCGAAACCGAGCGAGATCAGGTCGGGGCGGCCGCGGCCGGTCACGTCGTCCAGCATCGGCTTGGCGATGTCGTTGACGCCCCGGTCGGACAGGACCGTGCCGGCCGCCCCGAGGATGTTCTCCTCGATGCTGGCCACCGTCGTCGTGCCCGTCCAGCCGTCCACGTAGCCGAGGAGGCCCAGCAGGCCGAGGAAGAGCGGGGGCAGCGAGAGCAGGGTGAAGAAGGCCGCCTCGGCGGCGAGGCCGAGGATCCGGTACTCGATGCACGAGTTGACGGTGTCCTTCAGGAGCAGCCAGCCCATTTTCCGCTTCGAGACGTTGCGGTAGAGGGCGCGGGCCCGGTGGAGCCGTCCGTGGCGTACCAGGATCCGCTCTGGTGTTTCTTTTGCTGGCTGCACGTCCTTACGGTATCCGCATGGCAGCCACCACCCACACAGTCACCAATCAGGCCCCGCCGCTCGTGGGCCACGACGTCTACGGGGGCGACCGGGCCCTCACCGAGGGCGTGGAGCGTCATCTCGCCGCCGCGGACCCCGAACTCCTCGGCGAGGTGCACGAGGAGCTCGGCGTGCTCGGGCGCGCCGCCGGTTCCGAGCAGGCCCAGGAGTGGGGCCGGCTGGCGAACGAGAATCCACCCCGGCTGCGGACGCACGACCGGTACGGGAACCGGATCGACGAGGTCGAGTTCCACCCCGCCTGGCACAGGTTGCTCGGCAAGGCGGTGTCCTCGGGGCTCACGGACGCCTGGGGGCGGCCGAGCGGGCACCTGCGGCGCGCCGCCGGGTTCTTCGTGTGGTCCCAGGCCGAGGCCGGGCACGGCTGTCCCGTCTCGATGACGCACGCCGCGGTGCCGGCGTTGCGGGCCGATCCCGAGCTGGCGGCCGAGTGGGAGCCGCGGCTGACCTCGCACGTGTACGAGGAGGGGCTGGCGCCGGCCGCGGAGAAGGCCGGCGTGCTCTTCGGCATGGGGATGACGGAGAAGCAGGGCGGCAGCGACGTCCGGGCGAACACGACGGCCGCGGTGCCGCTGGACGCCTCGGGCGAGTACCTGCTGACCGGGCACAAGTGGTTCTGTTCGGCGCCGATGTCCGACGGGTTCCTGGTGCTGGCGCAGGCTCCGGGCGGGCTGACCTGCTTCCTGGTGCCGCGCGTGCTGCCGGACGGGACGCGCAACGTCTTCGCGATCCAGCGGCTGAAGGACAAGCTGGGCAACAGGTCGAACGCGTCGAGCGAGGTGGAGTTCGACGGGACCTGGGCGCGGCGGGTGGGCGAGGAGGGCCGGGGGGTGCGGACCATCATCGAGATGGTCGCGGCGACCCGGCTGGACTGTGTGATCGGCTCGGCCTCGCTGATGCGGCAGGCCCTGACGCAGGCCGCTCACCATGCGGAGCACCGCTCTGCTTTCGGAGCACCGCTCATAGACCAGCCGCTGATGCGCAACGTCCTCGCCGACCTCGCCCTGGAGTCGGAGGCGGCCACCACCCTGACCCTGCGGCTCGCGGCGGCCTACGACGCCGGGACCGACCAGGAGAAGGCCTTCCTGCGGCTCGCCGTGCCCGCCGCCAAGTACTGGGTGACCAAGCGCTGTACGCCGATGGTGGCGGAGGCCCTGGAGTGTCTGGGCGGCAACGGCTACGTCGAGGAGTCCGGCATGCCGAGACTGCTGCGCGAATCCCCGCTGAACTCCATCTGGGAGGGCTCGGGCAACGTCCAGGCCCTGGACGTGCTGCGCGCCCTCCAGCGGGAACCGCAGGCCCTGAACGCGTTCCTCCAGGAGGTCGGCCGGGCCCGGGGCGCGGACCACCGGCTGGATTCGGCCATCAAGGACCTGCTGACGGAGCTCGCCGATCTGGACGGCATCGAGGCACGGGCCCGCCGGGTGGTCGAGAGCATGGCCCTGGTGCTCCAGGGATCGCTGCTGGTGCGGTGGGCACCGCCGGCGGTGGCGGACGCGTTCTGTGCCTCACGGCTGGGCGGCGACTGGGGCGCGGCCTTCGGCACGCTGCCGCACAGCCTCGACCTGGGCGCCGTAGTGGAACGGGCGCGGATCACGGGCGGGGAGTAGTCCCCAAACCGCTCCGAGCCGGGATCCGGGCCCGTCGACCGGGATCAGGGGTGGCGCCGCGCCGACTCGGCACCACCCCTGATCCGCGAAGCCCCGAGGAGGAGCTGTCACGCCGCTCGGCGACGTCCGCACAGTTTCGGTCGGGTGACCGGGACTTGGCGAGAGTTGCATACCGTTGCAACCTTTGAGTCGTCCTGTTCGCACGGGGAGGTTCCGGTGGCCGACACCACAGGCAGCACGGTCGATGTGGCCCGCATCTCGGCCATGGACGCGCGGGAGGCCGCGCGTCTGCTCAAGGGCGTCCGGGCGGCGGCGCTGGCCGGGGACCGCCCGCCGGCCGCGCCGCGCCCGGAGATCGCCGAGTCCTGGCGCCGGATGCTGGCGGGCGGGGTGCACCCGGACCGGGACGCGCGCTCGCGGATGCTCACGACCGCCGAGACCGAGGAGCGGCGGCAGGTGTCGCCGCTGCGGGAGGTCCTCCCGGTGCTGCGGGAGGGGCTGCTCCCGGCCCTGGACGAGGCCCTGCACATCATGGTCGTGGCCGATGCGGAGGGCCGGCTGCTGTGGCGGGAGGGCCACTCCTCCATCCTGCGCAAGGCGGACCGGCTCGGCTTCGCGGTGGGGGCCGACTGGGACGAGGGCGTGGTCGGCACCAACGGGGTGGGGACCGCGCTGGTGACCCGACGGCCGGTCCAGGTGTTCTCGGCGGAGCACTTCGTCTCCAGCCACCACGACTGGACCTGTGCGGGGGCGCCGGTGCGGGACCCGCGCGACGGGCGGCTGCTGGGCGTGGTCGACGTGAGCGGCCCGCTGGCCACCATGCACCCTGCGACGCTGGCCTGGGTGACCTCGGTGGCCCGGCTCGCGGAGCGGGAGCTGCGCGTACGGCACCTGGAGTCGCTGGAGCGGCTGCGGGCGGTGGCGGCGCCGCTGCTGGCCCGGCTGCCGGGGCGGGCCCTGGCCGTGGACCCGAACGGCTGGACGGCGGCCGCGACGGGCCTGGCCCCCGTGGACCGCGTCCCGCTGCCGAAGTCCTTCGGTCCGGGGCGGGTCTGGCTGCCGCAGCTCGGCGACTGCGCGGTGGAGCCGCTGCCCGGCGGCTGGCTGCTGCGGATCGCGCAGGAGCGCACGAACGCGGCGGTGACCCGGGTGGTGCTCGACCTCAGCCGGGCCGGGTCCTGGTCGGCGACGGTGTACGGGGCAGCCGGGAGCTGGTCGCAGGAGCTGAGCCCGCGCCACGCCGAGCTGCTGTTCCTGCTGGCGGAGAGCCCCCGGGGGCGGTCGGCCGCGGAGCTGGCCGGGGAGCTGTTCGGTGACCCGACCCGTACGGTGACGGTCCGCGCGGAGATGTCGCGGGTACGCCGCAACCTGGCGGGCGTGCTGACCCACCGGCCGTACCGCTTCGCGCAGGACGTGGAGGTGGAGCTGATTCGCCCGCAGGAGCCGGCCGGGCTGCTCCCGCACTCCACCGCTCCCGCCGTGATCAGGGCCCGCTTGGGCCACGGGGGGCGGGGCATGATTCCCTGACCTGCATGAGCACCATCACCCTCACCACCTGGTCGCTGGAAATGACCTCGCCCGACGATCTGGTCCCGGCCGCCGTACCCGGCCCGGAGATCACGGTTTCCCGGGCGGAGGTCCCCTCCCCGGAGTTCAGCCGCTTCCTGTACGCCTCCGTCGGCGGGGACATCCACTGGACGGACCGGCTGTCGCTGACCCGCGAGCAGTGGGTGGAGCAGCTGGGGCGTCCGGGTGTCGAGACGTGGGTGGCGTACGACCGGGGCACGCCGGCGGGGTACGTGGAGTTCGACCCGCAGGACGACGGCGTGGTGGAGATCGTCTATTTCGGCCTGCTGCCGGACTTCCGGGGGCGGCGGATCGGGGGGCACCTGCTGTCGGTGGGCGTCGCCCGGGCGTGGGACCTCGGCTCCCGGTGGCCGGAACGCGAGCCGACGCGGCGCGTCTGGCTCCACACCTGCAGCCAGGACGGCCCGACGGCGATGGACAACTACCTGCGGCGCGGGTTCACGCTCTTCAAGACGGAAACGGAGTCCAAGGAGGACACCCCGACCCCCGGCCCCTGGCCGGGCGCGTAGCCCCTCCGTGGCGCAGGCCGGGCTGCCACAGCCGGCCCTCGGCGTTTGAAGGACGGGGGTCCGGGGGGAGAGCCCCCGGCAGCGGCGCCGCGCCCCGCCCGCGCCTGCGCCCCGCCCGCGCGTCCGCCCCGCCCGCGCCTCCGCCCCGCCCGCGCGTCCGCTCCGACCCCCGCGCCCGCCCGCGCGCGGAAGGTGACCCCGGTCACCGCGTATCACCATGCGAGACGAGTTCGTCCGAATTCTGGACACTAGTGGACTCCTCCAATCGGCACATGACACGCTTCCGCCATGAATGGAGCTGGAATTGCCTTGGTGAGTCGGCGGCACGTCGACCTCGGCCGCATGTCCAGCGCCATCTGTCCGGCCTGCTGACGGAACCAGCAACCGCCGCACATCACCACGATCCCGGCATCGTCGCCGTGGAAGTGGCGATCATCCCAGCCCCCTGAAGGCCGAATACCGCCCTGCCCGCCGGCCACCCCGGCAAAGGCGGTCATCAGCCACACCCGCCCAGCGACGCCGACGTGACGGGGGCGCGCCACCGCTCCCCCCTGTGCCCCTGCCCTGAGCCGCCGAAGAAGGACGTACCCGCCATGGCCGCCACTCCCGAAACGCCCGCAGCCGCCGCCGCGCGCCGCAAGACAGGCCGTCACCGCGGCGAGGGTCAGTGGGCTGTCGGACACCACACGCCCCTCAATGGCAACGAGCAGTTCAAGAAGGACGACGACGGTCTCAACGTGCGGACACGCATTGAGACGATCTACTCCAAGACCGGCTTCGACTCGATCGACCCCAACGACCTGCGCGGCCGCATGCGCTGGTGGGGCCTCTACACCCAGCGCAAGCCCGGGATCGACGGCGGCAAGACCGCGATCCTGGAGCCGGAGGAGCTGGACGACAAGTACTTCATGCTGCGCGTGCGCATCGACGGCGGCCGGCTGACCACCGAGCAGCTGCGCGTCATCGGCGAGATCTCCCAGGAGTTCGCCCGCGGGACGGCCGACCTCACCGACCGGCAGAACGTGCAGTACCACTGGATCCGGATCGAGGACGTCCCGGAGATCTGGCGCCGCCTGGAGGCCGTCGGGCTGTCCACCACCGAGGCCTGCGGTGACACGCCCCGCGTCATCCTCGGTTCGCCCGTGGCCGGCATCGCCCAGGACGAGATCATCGACGGCACGCCCGCCATCGACGAGATCTACCGCCGCATCGTGGGCAACAAGGACTTCTCCAACCTCCCCCGCAAGTTCAAGTCCGCGATCTCCGGCTCGCCGCTGCTCGACGTGGCGCACGAGATCAACGACATCGCCTTCGTCGGCGTGAACCACCCCGAGCACGGCCCCGGCTTCGACGTCTGGGTCGGCGGCGGCCTGTCCACCAACCCCAAGCTGGGCGTCCGCCTGGGCACCTGGGTCTCGCTCGACGAGGTCCCCGACGTCTACGAGGGCGTCATCTCGATCTTCCGCGACTACGGCTACCGCCGGCTGCGCACCCGCGCCCGCCTGAAGTTCCTCGTCGCCGACTGGGGCCCGGCCAAGTTCCGCCAGGTCCTGGAGGACGAGTACCTGGGACGCAAGCTGACCGACGGACCGGCGCCCGAGCAGCCTTCCGGCCAGTGGCGCGACCACGTCGGCGTCCACCAGCAGCAGGACGGCAAGTTCTACGTCGGCTTCGCGCCCCGCGTCGGCCGCGTCGACGGCGCCACCCTGACCAAGATCGCGGACATCGCCGAGCAGCACGGCTCCGGCCGGCTGCGCACCACCGCCGAGCAGAAGATGATCGTCCTCGACATCGAGGCCGACCGGGTCGACTCGGTGGTCGAGGCCCTGGAGTCGCTCGACCTGCGGGTCAAGCCGTCCCCCTTCCGCCGCGGCACGATGGCCTGCACCGGCATCGAGTTCTGCAAGCTGGCCATCGTCGAGACCAAGGCGCGCGGCGCCTCGCTGATCGACGAACTGGAGCGCCGCCTGCCGGACTTCGCCGAGCCGATCACGATCAACATCAACGGCTGCCCGAACGCCTGCGCCCGTATCCAGGTGGCGGACATCGGTCTCAAGGGCCAGCTGGTCCTGGACGACGACGGCAACCAGGTGGAGGGCTACCAGGTCCACCTGGGCGGCGCCCTCGGCCTCGAGGCCGGCTTCGGCCGCAAGGTCCGCGGCCTCAAGGTCACCTCGGCCGGTCTGCCCGACTACGTCGAGCGGGTCGTCAAGCAGTACGAGGAGCAGCGCGAGGACGGCGAGCGCTTCGCGGCCTGGGTCGCCCGCGCGGACGAGAAGAGCCTGTCGTGAGCGAGCGCGCCGCACCGTTCTACTGCCCGTACTGCGGCGACGAGGACCTGTTTCCGCACGAGACGGGCCACGGCGCCTGGGAATGCAGGGCCTGCAACCGAGCCTTCCAGCTGAAGTACCTCGGGCTGCTGGCCCGGGGTGTTCGGACCACATCGGCTGGAGGGGACGAGATATGACCACCACTCAAGACGTCAGTCTCAGGGAGCTGGCCGAGCGGGCGGGCCGGGACCTGGAGGACGCCTCCGCGCTGGAGATCCTCACCTGGGCGGCCGAGACCTTCGGCAAGAAGTTCGCCGTGACCTCCTCCATGGAGGACGCGGTCGTCGCCCACCTGGCGTCCCGCGCCTTCCCCGGCGTGGACGTGGTCTTCCTCGACACGGGCTACCACTTCGAGGAGACCATCGGCACCCGCGACGCGGTCGAGGCGGTGATGGACGTCAACGTCATCACCCTCACCCCGCGCCAGACGGTGGCCGAGCAGGACGCCGAGTACGGCCCGAAGCTGCACGACCGCGACCCCGACCTGTGCTGCGCCCTGCGCAAGGTCAAGCCCCTCGAAGAGGGCCTGACCGCGTACGACGCCTGGGCGACGGGCCTGCGCCGGGACGAGTCCCCGACCCGGGCCAACACCCCGGTGGTCGGCTGGGACGAGAAGCGGCAGAAGGTCAAGATCTCGCCGATCGCCCGCTGGACCCAGGACGACGTCGACGCGTACGTGGCCGAGCACGGGGTGCTCACCAACCCGCTGCTGATGGACGGCTACGCCTCCGTCGGCTGCGCCCCCTGCACCCGCCGCGTGGCGGAGGGCGAGGACGCGCGGGCCGGCCGGTGGGCCGGGCGCGGCAAGACCGAATGCGGACTGCACGGCTGATGACGACCAGCGAAGAACCTACGGAGACGAACCAGATGAGCGTGAGCGACCAGGGCGCCACCGTGTGGCTGACCGGGCTGCCGAGCGCGGGCAAGACCACCATCGCCTATGCACTGGCCGAGCGGCTGCGCGCCGAGGGCCACCGCGTCGAGGTGCTCGACGGGGACGAGATCCGCGAGTTCCTCTCCGCCGGGCTGGGATTCAGCCGCGAGGACCGGCACACCAACGTGCAGCGGATCGGCTTCGTCGCCGAGCTCCTCGCGAGCAACGGCGTCAAGGCGCTGGTACCGGTGATCGCGCCGTTCGCGGACAGCCGTGAGGCCGTCCGCAAGCGGCACGCGGCCGCGGAGACGAACTACCTGGAGGTCCACGTGGCCACCCCGGTCGAGGTCTGCTCCGAGCGTGACGTGAAGGGCCTGTACGCCAAGCAGGCGGCGGGCGAGATCTCCGGTCTGACCGGGGTCGACGACCCGTACGAGGCTCCGGACTCCCCGGACCTGCGCATCGAGTCGCACACGCAGTCCGTGCAGGAGTCGGCTTCGGCCCTGCACGCGCTGCTCACCGAAAGGGGTCTGGCATGACGACGACCGTCGCACACGTCCACGAAGAGACGGACGCGCCCTACGCGCTGTCGCACCTCGACGCCCTCGAGTCCGAGGCGGTGCACATCTTCCGCGAGGTGGCGGGCGAGTTCGAGAAGCCGGTGATCCTGTTCTCCGGCGGCAAGGACTCCATCGTCATGCTGCACCTGGCGCTGAAGGCCTTCGCGCCGGCGCCGGTCCCCTTCACCCTCCTGCACGTCGACACGGGGCACAACTTCCCCGAGGTGCTCGAGTACCGCGACCGCACGGTCGAGAAGCACGGCCTGCGCCTGCACGTGGCGTCCGTCCAGGACTACATCGACGCGGGCAAGCTGCGCGAGCGTCCGGACGGCACCCGCAACCCGCTGCAGACCGTCCCGCTGACCGAGGCGATCCAGCAGCTGAAGTTCGACGCCGTCTTCGGCGGCGGCCGCCGCGACGAGGAGAAGGCCCGCGCCAAGGAGCGGGTGTTCAGCCTCCGCGACGAGTTCTCCCAGTGGGACCCGCGCCGCCAGCGCCCCGAGCTGTGGCAGCTCTACAACGGCCGCCACGCGCCCGGTGAGCACGTGCGCGTCTTCCCGCTCTCCAACTGGACCGAGCTGGACGTGTGGCAGTACATCGCCCGCGAGGGCATCGAGCTGCCGGAGATCTACTTCGCGCACGAGCGCGAGGTCTTCCAGCGCAACGGGATGTGGCTGACGGCCGGCGAGTGGGGCGGCCCCAAGGAGGGCGAGACGCCCGAGACGCGTCTGATCCGCTACCGCACCGTGGGCGACATGTCCTGCACCGGCGCCGTCGACTCCGACGCCGCCACGCTGGACGCCGTGATCGCCGAGATCGCCGTCTCGCGCCTCACCGAGCGGGGCGCGACCCGCGCCGACGACAAGATGTCCGAGGCCGCGATGGAAGACCGCAAGCGCGAAGGGTACTTCTAAGATGACCAGCACCACCGAGCAGTTCGCCGACCTGTCGGCGACCACGCTGCTGCGCTTCGCGACCGCCGGTTCCGTCGACGACGGCAAGTCCACCCTGGTGGGCCGGCTGCTGCACGACTCCAAGTCGGTCCTCACCGACCAGATGGAGGCCGTGGAGGCCGTCTCCGCCCAGCGCGGCCAGGAGGCCCCCGACCTCGCGCTGCTGACCGACGGCCTGCGGGCCGAGCGGGAGCAGGGCATCACCATCGACGTCGCGTACCGCTACTTCGCCACCGCGCGCCGCCGGTTCATCCTCGCCGACACCCCCGGGCACGTGCAGTACACCCGGAACATGGTCACCGGTGCCTCCACCGCCGACCTGGCCGTGGTCCTCGTCGACGCCCGCAACGGCGTGATCGAGCAGACCCGCCGGCACGCGGCGGTCGCCGCCCTGCTGCGGGTCCCGCACGTGGTGCTGGCCGTCAACAAGATGGACCTGGTGGGCTACGAGGAGGCCGTCTTCGCGAAGATCGCCGAGGAGTTCACCGCGTACGCCTCGGACCTGGGCGTCCCGGAGATCACCGCGATCCCGATCTCGGCCCTGGCCGGGGACAACGTGGTGGAGCCCTCCGCCAACATGGACTGGTACGGCGGCCCCACGGTGCTGGAGCACCTGGAGACCGTCCCCGTCAGCCACGACCTCACCGCCTGCCCGGCGCGCTTCCCGGTGCAGTACGTGATCCGGCCGCAGACCGCCGAGCACCCGGACTACCGGGGCTACGCGGGCCAGATCGCCTCCGGCGTGCTGCGGGTCGGCGAGGCCGTGACCGTCCTGCCGTCGGGCCGCACCTCGGTCATCGAGGGCATCGACGCCCTCGGCGAGAGCGTCGACATCGCCTGGGCCCCGCAGTCGGTGACCGTACGGCTCAAGGACGACATCGACATCTCGCGCGGCGACCTGATCGCGCCGTCCGCGAGCGCCCCGGCCACCACGCAGGACGTCGAGGCGACGGTCTGCCACGTGGCGGACCAGCCCCTCGCCGTCGGCGCCCGGGTGCTGATCAAGCACACGACGCGCACGGTCAAGGCCATCGTCAAGGAGATCCCCTCGCGGCTGACCCTCGACGACCTGTCCCAGCACCCGAACCCCGGGCAGCTGGTGGCCAACGACATCGGCCGTGTGGTCGTGCGCACCGCCGAGCCGCTCGCGCTCGACGCGTACGCCGACTCGCGCCGCACCGGCTCCTTCCTGCTGATCGACCCGGCCGACGGGACGACGCTGGCGGCGGGCATGGCCGGTGAGTCCTTCGCCTCCACGGCCGAGACCACGGTCCAGGCCGACGAGGAAGGGTGGGACTTCTAACCCATGCCTTCCGACCTCTACTCCACCTTCGCGAAGGAGGGCGGCCGCGTGGGCAGCGGCGCCCTCGGCAGCGGCCAGGGAGGGGTGGCGCGATGTGTGCGATGACGTACGCGCACCGCATGCGCGCCCTCACCCCCCACGCGTCGTACCCGCCCCCGCCGAAAAGACGAAGATCTGCGCCGTGAGCCCACGGCGCGTCGAGAGGAACTCCTCCCGTGCCTGCCACCGGTACCACCCGTAAGACCTTCCGCCGCCGCGGCGTCGTCGCCGCTGCCGCCCTGCCGCTCCTGATCGGCGCCCTCGCCTCCTGCGGCTACGGCTCCCAGGCCGAGAAGGGCGGGGACAAGAAGACCGGCGCCGCCGCGGACGGCAAGAAGCTGTCGGCCTCCGAGGTCCGGATCGGGTACTTCCCGAACCTGACCCACGCCACCGCTCTGGTCGGCCTCCAGGAGGGCCTGATCGAGAAGGAGCTGGGCGGCACGAAGATCAAGCCGCAGGCCTTCAACGCCGGTCCGTCCGAGATCGAGGCCCTCAACGGCGGCTCGCTCGACATCGGTTTCATCGGCCCCTCGCCGTCGATCAACGGCTACGTGAAGTCCAAGGGCTCCAACCTGCGGATCATCTCCGGCTCCGCCTCCGGCGGCGTGAAGCTGGTCGTGAACCCGGACAGGATCAAGACCCTGGACGACATCAAGGGCAAGAAGATCGCCACCCCGCAGAAGGGGAACACGCAGGACGTCGCGTTCCTCAACTGGATCTCCGAGCAGGGCTGGACGGTCGACCCCGAGTCCGGCAAGGGCGACGTCTCGGTGGTCCGTACGGACAACAAGGTCACCCCGGACGCCTTCAAGCAGGGTTCGATCGACGGTGCCTGGGTGCCGGAGCCGACGGCTTCCAAGCTGGTCTCCGACGGCGGTTCGGTCCTCCTCGACGAGACGACGCTGTGGCCCGACAAGAAGTTCGTCATCACGAACGTCATCGTGTCGCAGAAGTTCCTCAAGGAGCACCCGGACGTGGTCGAGGCGGTCCTCGCGGGCACGGTGAAGACGAACGAGTGGATCAACGCCAACCCGGACAAGGCCAAGGCCTCCGCCAACGCCAAGCTGGCGGCCGAGGGCGGCAAGCCGCTCGACGCCAAGATCATCGACCCGGCGTGGCCGAGCATCGCGATCACCGACGACCCGCTGGCCTCCACGCTGAAGACCCAGGCCGACTGGGCGGTCAAGGCGGGGCTCATCGAGGAGCCCGACCTGGCCGGCATCTACGACCTGAAGCTCCTGAACAAGGTGCTCAAGGCCGCCGGCAAGCCCGAGGTCTCCGACGCCGGCCTCGGCGCCAAGTAATCCCGCAGACACGACCCCCAGGAGGTGACGACCATGGCCACGACGTTCGCCAAGGCTGCCGAGGGCACCGCAGCGCAGCAGCAGCACGCGCTCGCCGCGCGCATCGAGCACGTCTCGAAGTCCTTCTCCGGCCCGGCCGGATCGCAGCTCGTCCTGGACGACATCAGCCTCGATGTCGCTCCCGGAGAGTTCGTCAC